>JAAEQG010001677.1 GCA_024231775.1 bacterium | reverse complement strand
TGGCAGCCTGCGCCGCCTTACGCGGGGCTGGTGATACCCGCACGCCGATGAAGATCCTGGGGCTGGTGAACCTGTTCAATATGCTGATCTCCCCGGCCCTGGTCTTTGGGCTGGGTTTCCTACCGTCGATGGGGGTGGACGGAATCGTCGCGGGCACGGTCGCCGCCCGCTACTTGGGATGCGGGTTCATCGTGTGGGTTCTGCTTCGGGGGCAGAGCGGGATCCGCATCAACCGAGCCCAGTGGAGCTTTGCCCCGGACGTAGGCCGGCGCATTCTCCGGATAGGCCTCCCCGCCGCGACCGATGGGGCTCTCATGTGGACCGGTCACTTTCTCTTCCTCGCCCTGATCAAGCGGTTGGCCACCGGAGGCGCATCCGACGTCATCTTCGCCGCCCACATCGTGGTCATTCGCCTGGAAGCTCTGACCTACCTGCCCGCCTCCGCTTGGGCTGCGGCTTGCGCAGCCATGATCGGTCAATCTCTCGGCGCGGAGGATCCCCGCCGCGCCCGCCGCACCGGCCACGAAGCCGTCGGCCAGTGCGTACTGCTCTCCGGCGTCATTGGTCTGCTGTTCTACTTCGGGGCGGAGTTGATCCTCAGCGTAATGCACACCGTACCCGCGGTTCGGGCTGCGGGCCTGCTCCCGCTTCAAGTAGCCGCCTTCTTTCAGCCGCTGCTGGCTGCGGGCATCGTCTATGTTGGAGCACTGCGCGGCGCAGGCGAGACGCGTTCACCCTTGCTGGTGACCCTCTTCAGCTTGATATTCATCCGGTTTCCTCTGGGGTATCTGTTCGGGATCGTCTTGGGGTATGGTCTAATCGGAATGTGGGTGGGAATCTGCGGCGACATGACCGTCCGGGCCGTGCTGGCGTTCGTGGTCTATGTTCGTGGCCGATGGCTGAGGCTGGTCGTTTGAGCCAGCCCTTGCCTCGAAACCTCTTCAGGATCCCGGGGGCTTTACGACTGCAGCAGCATGGCTATGATGACCGATCGCGGGCACGCCGCTGTCGTGGACGGCGGGCTGCCGGGTGGCGGGAGGCGACGACGCCGGCCGCGTGAGTAGACCGGGTTGTTCCGGATCGGAACGTGGGGAGGAAGGGAGCGAATCTCTGTGAGTAAGGCTTGCGCGCACTTCGGAATGCTGTTGGTTCTTCTACTGCTACCCTCAGTTGCCCAGACGGCGACGTTCTACGCCGACGATGACGGGCCAAACGACCCAGGCCCCGGCAACCCTCTGGTCAGTGACCCTCTTGAGGACGGCAGCACCGACCATCCATTCGACACCGTTCAGGAAGCAATCGATGCCTCCACCAATGGCGACGAGGTCATCGTTCACCCGGGAACCTACGACCCCATCGACTTCGATTCCAAGAACATCCTCGTCCGCAGCCTCGATCCCGGCGATCCCGCAGTCGTGCAGACCACGATTGTCTCCGGAGGATCGAGCCCCTATTCGTCCGGGACGGTAGTCATGGCCTCGGACGGCACGCTTGACGGCCTCACTGTGCGCAACGGAACGATTGGCGTCTCTTATGCAGACTCTGAGCGCGGAGCCTACTCCCCCACCGTCACCCACTGCGTCATCACGGGGTGCTACTACGGAATCAAGGGCTACGTGCATTACCACCCTGCCTCGATCGCCCCGATCTTCCGCAACAACGTCATCACCGGGCGACTGGGCGGGATCTGGCTGGATCATCAGGCCATCTCCGGCGGCGTACACGCGCAGATTCAGAACAACGTCATCATCGGAATCGATGCCACGTTCGGTCGCGGCATTGTTTACCGCATGCACGAATCGCTGCCGGTCGTCACCCAGAACATCATCACCGACTGGGACAAAGGCATCGACCTGGTCTATTCCAGCCTAGCCGCCCAGCGCAAAGCCCTGATGACCTACAACAACGTCTGGGGCAACACCATCGACTACCATGAGAACGGAGGCGGAGGCGCCCCCCAGCCTTTTGACCTCACCGGCCAACAAGGCAACATCTCCGCAGATCCGCTTTGGCAAGACGAATCGGGCGATGACTACCACCTGCTGGACGGATCCCCCTGCATCGACGCCGGCGATCCTTCGTTCTCTGCCGTGATCGGTGAGACCGACTTCGATGGCGAGGATCGCGTCCGCAACTGTAGCGTGGACATCGGACCGGACGAGTCCCCCTTCTACCGTGACTGCAACAGCAACTCCGTGCCGGACGCCTGCGAGGTCATCTCCCCTGGCGACTTCGACGCTGACAGCGACGTGGACCTGGATGATTACCGCGGATTCGTGGACTGTTTGTCCGGGCCTGGCACGCTCCCCGCACCACCCATGGCAGGATGCACCGAAGCGTGCCTGGCTGCCTTTGACTTCGACGACGATCAGGACGTTGATGCCCGCGACTTCGCCGCGCTTCAGGCACTATTCGGAGAGTGATCTCTGCCCGCGGACAGCAGGCGACACGGGCAACCCACCGAATGGACACGCTCCCCGTCCGCCGCTACCCTGGGACCCGATGAAACTCACTTGGCAGCGCATCACGGCTCACACCAAGTACCCGTTCCGCATCGCCCGCGCCGGAAGCTCGGTCGGTGGCGACGGGTCTACCGTGGAACGGATCATCGTAAGTATCGCTCATGGCGGCACGGTCGGTCTGGGAGAAGCCGCCCCCACCCCCTACTATCGCCAATCACTCGATTCGGTCGAGCAGACCCTGGCCCAAGCCGCCCCCCACCTCGGCGACGATCCCGCCGACGTGGACGCGATTATCGACCGGCTGCTGGAGCACTTCGACGATCAGCGGGCCACGGTGGCGGCGATTGACATGGCCTTGCACGATTGGCTGGGCAAGAGCCGCCAGCAACCGGTCTGGAGCATCTTGGGGTTGGATCCGACCCAGACGCCGCCGACATCGATGACCATCGGCCTCGACTCGCTGGAACTGCTCGAACGGAAGGTCGCTGACGCCGCCGACTTTGCCATCCTCAAGATCAAGGTAGGCACCGGCCGCGACGTCGAGACCCTTACGGCGTTGCGCAGCCTGGCTCCGCACCAGCGCATCCGGGTCGATGCCAACTGCGGTTGGCCCCCCGAGTCCATCGGCGAGCGCATGCGCGAAATCGCGCGCTTCGGGTTGGAGCTCGTCGAACAGCCCACCAGCACCGGCGCGCTCGAGGCAGTGCGCGCCGCCCGAGCCCACGCCCGCGTCCCCCTGGTCGCCGACGAAGACTCGGTTCGCCCCGCGGATGTTCCCGCGCTCGCCGGGGTCTACGATGGGGTCAACATCAAGCTCTCCAAGTGCGGTGGCCTGCGCGAGGCCTTGCGGATGATAGACCTCGCTCGGGAGCACAACCTCAAGATCATGCTCGGGTGCATGGTCGAGACCAGCTTGGGCGTCGCCGCCGCCGCCCAGATCGCCTCGCTCGCCGACTACGTGGATCTCGACGGCCACCTGCTGCTGGCGGACGATCCATTCACCGGGTTGGGCTTGCGTGACGGCGTGGTCACCCCTGGAGACGGCCCCGGTCTGGGCGTCACCCCGTGTCCTCAGCCGTAAAAGCAAGCTCGCACGCATGGCGGAGGGTAGCAGCCCAGCCGTGGGCAATGGCCACCGATCGCCCACGAACGGCGAACGGCCGAGACGGAGAGAAGATAAGCCGCGGATGAACCCGGATGAACGCGGATCAAACCTGGACAATAGCGGTGATCCCAAGCCTGAGCCCAGACGATTCTTTTCTGACGCCCTTTGCTGGCGAATCCGCGAGCATCCGCGCTAATCCGCGGCCCAATAATGTATCGAGGCGCGATGCGCCAACGAACCCGGCAATCTTGCCCGGTGTACTACAGGCGGCCAAAGAGTAATAACGGAGGTACGGATGAAATCAATTGCGCTCAGGCTCGTATCGGCGGCCCTGTCAACCGCGTTGCTCGTCGGGTGTGCGACCACCGCCGGTCCCTATGGCCACCCGGGGGATCCGCTGGAACGGCTCGGCGACGAGATCGTGGCCTGCGGGCAATTGTACCATACCGGGGCTCCGGTGGTCTTGTGGACGGACCCCGGCGGATACGACGCCTATCGCGCCGAGTGCAGGTTCACCCCGGATCAGTTGGCCCCCAAGAATCCGGTGAGCGATTCGCCCGTGCGCTACAGCACATACCGGAGGCATCTGCCGGAGGACGTGGCTGACCGGGTCCGCACGCAGGGCTGGAGTCTCCCCCTGCTCCAGGAGTGGGTGGACTTGTTCGTACTGCACTATGACGTGTGTGGTACCTCCCGCCGGTGCTTTCGCGTTCTGCAGGACATGCGCGGTCTCAGCGTACACTTCATGCTCGACGTGGACGGCACCATCTACCAGACCCTCGACCTCAAGGAACGAGCTTGGCACGCCGGTAGCGGCAACGACCGCAGCGTTGGTATAGAGATCGCCAACATCGGCGCCTACCCGGACATGGACACCCTCGAGCGCTGGTATGCCCAGGATGAGCACGGACGCACCTTCCTCACCCTTCCCGAGCGGATGGGAGATGGCGGAGTGCGCACCCCCGATTTCACCGCCCGTCCCGCCCGCAACGACCCGGTCTCCGGCAGCGTCCAAGACCAGGATCTGCTCCAATACGATCTCACCGAGGAGCAGTACGATTCACTCATCAAGCTCACCGCCACCTTATGCACCGTACTGCCCGGCATCGCCCTCGACTACCCGCGAGACAAAGACGGCCGACTCCGCACAACGAAGCTGACCGACGAGGAACTTAACGATTTCTCCGGAATCATCGGCCACTACCATCTCACCACCCGCAAGATCGACCCCGGGCCTGCCCTGGATTGGGATCGTCTGATCGATGATGCGCGTATGGAAATGGACTAGAAGCCATCCAATAACCCCCTCTCCCCTGTGGGGAGAGGCTGGGAGAGGGGCACAATGTGGGTGCGCCCGGGTGCCCCATCCCTTCCAGGGGTGGGGGACAACTCTGTCTCGAAACTCGGAGCCCGGAACTCGGAACTCCTTCGCCGGGTGGCCCATCTCGTTGATCCGACCAACGGGCGGATCTCGAGGTGGGGGACAAAACGGATCGCATACCAATGACGCATTACGGAACGATTCTTGCTCTACTAACGGATGTTGCCATGTCCACCTGTGCCTTACCCCCGGGCGATCACACCCTGACCTTGCTCAGCAGCCACGATCGCACCAGCCAGCCCTATCGTCTCTTCGTACCCACCGCCGCCGAGAACGATCACCCGCTCCCCCTCCTGGTCGTCCTCCACGGCCACGGAGTGGATCACAACGCCTGGTTCGATCTCACCCCCATCAAAGACGCCGCCGAGCAGCACGGTTATCTGATCGTCGCCCCCAACGGCAGAGGCCCGCGGTACTACAACGGTCCCGGCGAGCAGGATGTGCTCGACATCATCGCCCATACCCGGCGCACATTCCCGGTGGACCCCGACCGGGTCTATCTCACCGGACACTCCATGGGCGGATGGGGAACGTGGTACATCGGCCTGCGCCATCCCGACCTGTTCGCCTCCATTTGTCCGCTGGCCGGAATACCCATCCCCGAATTGCTCCCCAATGCCAGGCACCTGGCACCACTCATCATTCACGACACCGGCGACGACGTCGTCTCCGTGGAACAGTCGCGCCAACCCGCGCGCCGGCTGGCCGAGTTGGGCATCTCCCATCAGTATCGCGAGGAGCACGGCTTCGGACACAGCAGTAAGATGATCGGCGCCAGCCTCCCGCGCATGTTCGAGTGGTTCGACCGCCATCACAGGGTGAACCAGCCCCGGCGAGTCACCTTCGTTGTCCAGCCGGGAGAACACGGACAGGCCTACTGGATTCACATCCCCCCCACGGCGGACTGGGTACCCGCCCCCTTCGCCGTGGACGCACAAGTGGACGCACGGAACCGCCTCTCGATCAGAACCGAGCATCTCCTCCACCTGATCGTGGCGTTGAACGACCTGCCCCTGCCCCAGGCTAAAACGCTCGAAGTGCAGATCGACGGTCAGTCCATCGCCATCGCCAGGCGTACCCCCTGGGCCGTCTTCACCCGCGCCCCCTCGGACAAGAAGTGGACGTGCGAATTGCACGATACGTTAACCGACGCGCCAAACTCAACAAACACGCCCGTCGCACCGAACTCACCAGACTAGCGCGGGTGCCCCATCCTTTGCGCAGCAAAGGGTGGGAAGCGAGACACTGGGGGCCATGGCCAACGCGAAGCGTGGCCATGATTGGACCGATTGCAGGCTCACACCCCGAAACGAGCGGGTGCCCCATCGCTTCAGCGGTGGGAGCAAAACTCTGCGGATGCCCCATCCCTTGCGCAGCAGAGGATGGGGGCTTACCATGGTCCCGGTATTCAGCCCTGGAAGGGCGTAGGAATACAGCCCAGGGTGAGCGAAGCGAGCCCTGGGAGAATCGGACGATTCCGTGCAGAGCCCCCAAAGGGGGCGAAGGAAGGGCTCCCCCCCTACCACGCCGCCCCGTCACCGTCACTGCCAACGATATACCACGCCTCCGGACGATCCGCCAGATCCTTGGGCGCACCGTTAAGGGCACGAAACATAAACGGGTTGACGTCAAGCCGACGCCGCCACGCCCCCCACCAAGCCAACCGCGCCGCCCGCTCCTGACCCAATACCGGAAACTCCAGCGTATCCCGCCGCATCTCCCGCGCCGTCTCCAGCCCCGCACGCACCAGCGCCGCAAACCCCTCGGCATCCGCTCGGCTGCACACCAGGTCCATCACGTAGCTACGCCGCACGCCATCGCCACAATCCAGCCGATCCTGTAGCACAACGTACCCGTCCAGACGCTCTGCCCGAATCAGCCCCAGAATCAGCGTCGTCCGCCTCGAGGTCGGCCCGTCCACGAACAGCCAGTTCAACCGCTGGGAATCTCGTCGGCTGGTAACCCGATAGTCGCCGCCGCAACGCTCCCCCAACGCATCCACCGAAGTGTCAAACCGTGGCATCCGCCGAACCGACACGTCCATTGCCCCCCTCCCTGCCAGGGAGGGGTTGGGGGAGGGTTCCTGGATTCCGTGGTCACCACTCAACCGACGACGCTGCCACCTTCCCCACAGCCCCACGCTCAGCCCCGTCGGAATCGACGCCGCCTTGGCCAGCCCCGCGTTCCACCCGCGCCGGCGCAACTTGGCTGCACATACCGGCCCTCCGCGCAGAACGAACATCGCCGTCTGGTCGCCCTCTGAGATCGACTCCGCTCCGAACCGACGGAAGACTGCCGCACTCGCGCGGTTGCCCGTAGCCACAAACAGGCAATCCGCCCCGCGCTGCTCGAAGTAGGCGTTGGCCAGGCGCAAGCCCCCAACCCGATACTCCGGCAGCACCACATAATGCGCGGTGCATGCCGCCCGAACCGAGGCTCCGTCAATCACCATCCGGCGGGGCACGTTCGCCAACAAGCCCACAATGCGCCCACCGTCGCAGAGCACCCACCCCTTCGGGATGGATTCGTCCGCGTCCGGGTTGTCGCACAGCAACCAGCGCAGACGAGCGACCCCGTCCTCCGCCGGCGCACAGCCGTACACCCGCCCCATCAACCGCGGCAACTCGCCGAAGTCTTCCTCAGCTAACTCGCGTAGTTCGACACCCATCGCCCTGCTTCAATCACGCTAGCACAACCTCCACGCAACCGGATAAGGGCAGGGAGGGCGCTTCAGGTCTCTTCGTTCGCCACTCCGTGACGGACCAGCCCCCTGCGGATCAGGCCCACACTGGTCATCTCGGTCATCTCTTCCACCCGAAAACGCACCTTCAACCGCTGCTCCAAGTCCTCTATCAGAGACAGGTGCGCCAGCGAATCCCAGCCCGCCACCTGATCCGCAGTGAGGTCATCCGCCAGCGGGCCTGCATACCCGAGCACCTCACCAAACGCGTCCGCCAATGCTTGATCGATCGACATCACCGTCTTCACCTACCCGCCGCTCAGAACCGTTTCCATCGAGGTATCGACGATTCACCAGCCATCTTCAACAAAGCCCGCTGACGCAGGAACCGAGCCGCGACCGTAAGGGAGCGGACCTGACGAAACCGCAGCCGCCTACCTGGAAGCGACACCGGAACCAGTCCCATCACCCCCCTCCCTCCCAGGGAGGGGTTGGGGGAGGGTCGAGTTCTCCGCGGGGAGCGCCCCTCTCCCGACCTCTCCCCACCGGGGAGAGGGGCATTGGGACAGCTTCTACATCACTCCCGCGTACTCGTCGGCCACGCACTCAGCTTGCACTTCGACACCCTCACGCCGGCGAACCTCCACCAACCCAACAGGCAACTCCGCCTTCGCCACCTCCAGCGTCCACCACTGAGCCCCGGGAGTCTGCCCCCGTTCCTCCGGACCGTCAAAACCCATCGATTCAAAGAAGCGCCCCGCAGGACCGTTCCGCTCCGACGGAATAAACTCCCCGACGATTCCGTCAATCCCCTGTCTCCGGGCTTCGCCGACCAGGTAGCCCATCATGGCGTTCTCCACCTGCCGGCCCATCACCCTGCAACTCATCAACAGCGTGTCCAGCCGCCAACTCCGCTCCTCGGGTATCACCAGCGCGACAATCACCACCCCCTGATCGCCGATGCGATCATCGAGTGCTCCAGTGAACAACCGTCCACCGCCCGCGCAGATACGTCGCAACGCTGCTTCGTCGTGTCGCCGCGTGGTCATGTTGAACTGGTTAGTGCGCAGGTGCATCTGGGCAGCTCGCGCCCAGTGCTCTTCAGCCGCCGGACCTACGGTCAGCACCTGCTTCAGCGAACGTAGGAAACTCTCTAAACCATTGCAGTCCGCCTGCAGACGGCGCCGCCGCGCCTGCCCCTGGTACATCTCGCTCCGCCGCAGGTCGGTGTCCGTCAGCCCCACCGGCCACAGCTCCCGCACCTGCCGTACGAAGCGCGGCCTATCCACCGGGTCTGCGGGCAGTTCCGGAACCAGCACCTCCGGCAACGCCCGACGCACCGCCGCCCGCTCGTGCGCCGAGTCATCCAGAAACACGAACGAATCCAGCCCCAGATTCAACTCGTCAGCCAGTTCCACGATGGCCTGCGGTTTCGGCCCCCAACCGATCCGGTACGCCGCAACGTCGCCCAGACGCAAGACCATACTCGGATGATCCCGAAACGGACCCAGCCCAACCTCGGGATCGTTCTTGCTGCACAGCGCCAGCAGGACTCCCTGAGCTTTCAAATCTAACAATAACTTCTGAAACTCCAGAAACAAATTGCCCGGATAATCCGGGCCAACCGCCACCCCCCGCGGACCCAATTCGCCGACGATCCCCCCCCACATCGTGTCATCCAGATCACAGACCACGACCTTACGCGGACCGCGAACGATGGCGTGCAGGCTGTCCGCCGCCAAGACGCCCCAGGCGCTCAGCCCATCCGCCGAAGCGGCGAAACGACCGAACAGGCGCCGCCGATCGTCGCAAAACGCGGCTGACCCCATCTCCGCAGCCAAGCCCTCAACATCCAGCAGGTACGCCCCGTCAATGTCATCGCAAAGTTCAGCCAACGCCTCATTCAACCCGGCGACGATCGCCGCGGCGCCGGCGGCGCGCCTGCGGTTGAACAGCCCTTCCCCGGGCAACCCCTCGGCGGTCAAGGTGTGCAGGAGCATGGTCGCCGATGACCGAGACCGCCAAGCCCGCATCGACTCAGCCAATCGCTCCACCCCTGTCCGCACATGCTCGCTCCAGTTCGAGAGGTCGCGTCGCGGCTGGGCGAGTTCGGGAGCCAGCCCCGCAAGGTCATACATCATCACCACGAAGTCCGGGGCGTGGGCGACGGCGTCGCCCTGGGGATCGCGAAGATCCTGATGCAACATGCCGAATCCGCCGCACGCCACCTTGGGGGCAAACCCCCGGCGGAGCAGCCCAACCTCCAGAGCGGGCACCAATGGACCCGGCGTTACCGTGCCCGTCACCCACCCGCGCAATCTCGGATGGTCTTCGCTGGGCGGCGTGCTCCAGCACGCGCGCCGCACGCGCAGCACGTCCGGGCTATGGGCGGACTCCAGCCCGCAGTGGCGGAGCACCCGATGCGTCAGCGGAGCGGCGCCAGCGCCGACTAGGGCCTCACCCAGCTCCGCCGCCAGCTTGGGATCCACCGGGGCGGACATCTCCAGTTCCTCGACCGCCGCCGCAAGGTCGCCTCCCTGACGACAGGCCTCCAGCAGCCGGGCCGACGCCGACAGCGCACTCTCTGGAGCGCCGTCATCGGGCGGGTGCGGTTGAGCTGACTGGAGAGGCATTCGCAACTTCCTCACTGGCGACCAACGTCGCCTCGGTCTGGCGCATCCCGGGCAAACCGGCGCGCACCCCATCGTCTGAGCGCCGCCGGTCGCGCACGACCTATCCTAGTTATCGGATGAAGCTCAAGGCTGATTGACAACACCGCGTAGGGGAGCACGGGCAAACAAGTTTGCCCATGGCACGCACCGCGCGGATCAGGCGAAAGGTGGGTCTCCCAGGTTCAAGACCAGCTTCTGGCCGGTGATTGCGTCCGCCCGGGCTGATGCCAGGTAGATGATGGCCTGGGCGACTTCGATCGGAGCCAGGTTACGCCCGGCGGGGCGCTCCTCGCCCATGCGCCGGACGAGCGCCTCGGGCAGCCCTGCCAGGGAATCCGTCTCGGTCGTGGTCGGGCAAACCAGATTGACCTGGATGTTGTCCGGGGCAAGCTCGCGGGCGAGGCTGCGGGTGTAACCGACGACGGCGCTCTTGACCGTGATGTACCGATTCTGACCGGGCACGGGCTGGTCCACGTAGATGGTGGACAGGTTGATTATCTTCCCCGAGCCCTGACACCTGAACAGGGGGATGAACTCCCGACAGCAGTTGTGCATCCCGCTCAGGGCAACCTCGAGGTCCGCCGCATAGTCCGCCCAGTCCACTTCCAGCAGCGGTTGCGGCTGGGCATCTCTTACGGCGTTGTTGACCAGCACGTCGACCCTGCCCCAGCGCCGCACCAGCTGCTGAACCAGGCGGTGGACCTGGACCCTGCACCGGATGTCGCAGGAAAATGCCGCGGCGCTCCCCCCCTCGGAAACGATGTCCGCGACGATGGCCTCTGCGTCGGCGCGGCCTGTGAAGTAGTTGACGGCTACGGTGGCGCCGTGCATGGCGAAGAGCTTGGCGGTGGTCTCGCCGATCCCGCGACTGGCTCCGGTGACCAGAACGACTTTGCCCCGCAGGCGATGACTCAGATGGTGCTCGCGAATCTCGCGGCAGGCGAGCATGGGTTTCGGGGGCGGGTTGACCGTAACGCGGAGCTTCGCGCGGGCGTGCGTCTGCTCGCCAGCCAGGAACGAAGCGCTCAGGTCGGCGGTGCCTCCGGCGACCGAGACTCCCTCCACCGCCCCCGCCAGGGAATAGGTGGTGTCCGGCTGCAACCGCAGCTCGGCGGCGAAATCGAACGCGGAGAAGGTGGCGTACCTGCCGGGCAGGCGCATGCCCACCAGGGGCGAGAGCATGATCGCCGCCATCAACCCCCCACCGGGGCAGGCCGCGGAGTCGCCGTCGGAAAGCCCGGGGGCGAGCACCTCGCGCCGGTACGCGCCGACCTGCTCCGCAGCCATCCGGAAACGGAATCCGTCGCTGAGTCCAGGCAGGTCAGCCAGGGTACGCACCGCCTCGTCCAGCTCCTCGGTGAGCAGGCTGCCCGACCCGCCGCCGGACGCTTCGGTCGGGCATGATCCATCAACCAGGCACAATCGCCCAGCTGAGGTGATCACCGGACCTCCCGGGCTTTCGGCGCGCCATTCTGCCTCGTAGACAAAAGGCTCGCGGGCGGATGGTTCGCACCGCACTTCGAGAACCAGGGTATCGCCCACCTGCACCGGTCTGTGAAATCGAGTGGTGCATTCGACCAGATCGACGCCGCCCGGCAGGGCGTCCTCCGCCACGCACGCCAGGAAGCTGAAAGGAAGCATCCCGTGGACCACGAGGTGGCGGTATCTCGACCGGCGAGCGTACTCCGGGTCCACATGCATCGCGTTGCGATCCCCGGTCAGCCGGACGAAAGCATCGACCATCTCTTGGGTTATGGTGAACCGCTTGATCATGTACCGTTCGCCTCGTCGCGAGCACACTCGGCGCATGGGACCCGCCAACGAGGTAATATCGGACTATTCTCCGGGTGACGTGCAGCGGGTTCCACGCCAAAAGTGAGATGGATCGAACGCGCCGTTGGAGGGGCTGTCGACTCTGTCTGTAGCGTCACCCCTTGTGGGTGACGAGGAACGCGGGTTCGTCACCCACAAGGGGTGACGCTACATTCACGATGGCCACGGACAACTGAATCGACAGCCCATCAAGGGTGGGTGGCCCCGATCCAGTGTACCCGAGGCGGTGTCGCCGCCGATAAGAGAGGTCATGGATGAGGACGCGGTTCTCCAACAACTGGCGGGCCAAGTGGTGCTGGTCACCGGAGCGTGCGGTAGCGTGGGCTCGGCGGTGGCTCATTTGCTGGCCCAAGCCCCGCTCGAACGCCTACGGTTGCTGGACCAACACGAGGAGGGGATGCACCGGCTTGCTGGAGAGTTGACCTCCCCACATTGTCGGTACCTCATCGGAGACGTGCGCAGTCCCGAGCGGGTGCGCCTGGCTTCGCGGGGTTGCGACATGGTCATCCATACGGCCGCCCTCAAACACGTAGCCCTCGGAGAGTACAACCCCAGTGAGGTGGTGCTCACCAACTTGGTCGGCCTCAACGCGGTAATCCAGGCTGCCCTGGAGAACCGGGTCAGGCGCACCGCTTATACGTCGTCCGACAAGGCTGCCCACCCCACCAGCGTGATGGGCGCTTCCAAGCTGCTCGGCGAACGGATCATCGCCGCGGCGCGCGATCTGCAGGAGAACTCGCTCTTCTGCTGCACGCGCTTCGGAAACGTCCTGGGGTCCAGCGGATCCGTGGTCCGCACATTCCTGGAGCAGATCAGCCGGGGCGGTCCGGTGACGGTCACCCATCCGGAGATGACCCGATTCGTTATGACGCTGGAGCAGGCTGCCCGGCAGATCGTCGGGAGTTGCCTGGCTGCGGAGGGTGGCGAGGTCTTTGTGTTGAAGATGCCCGCCCTGCGGATCGACGACCTCGCGGAGGTCATGATCTCCAAATACGCCGAGTATCTCGGGCACCGTCCGGAGTCCATCGAACGTACCTACATCGGCGCCCGCGTCGGAGAGAAGCTCTACGAGGAACTGATGACCACTGAGGAGGCGACCCGGGCACGTGAGCTGGAGCATCAGTTCGTCATCGACTCGCCGGCGGACGATTGGGGGGTTCCACCGGGCCATCAGCTATCCCCGCAGCCCGCCCCGAAGACGCTTTCCGCCGCCTATGTGAGCAGTGACGCCACCCTGCTGACCTCCGATCAGATCGCCGATCTGCTCCGCGAGTCGGGAATCGAGCGCACACTGTATCGCTATCGAAACAACGACAGCGCAGCCCCTCGGAAGGACTCCGTCGGCGTTCTCGCATAGCCCCGCCTTGCTTCTCGATCAGGGTAGAAGTGCGCGGGGGTGGTCACCGCATCGCCCCCGAGGCGGTCAGCCGAGTGAATCCGGCGAATACTGGGTGATGATGGTGTCGGCGCTCTTGAGTCCGTCAACGGCGGCGCTGACGATCCCGCCCGCATAGCCCGCCCCCTCCCCAACCGGAAACAACCCCGCTGTGGCGATGGCTTCGCGGGTTAGATCGTCCCGGAGGATGCGCAGCGGCGCGCTGGCTCGGGTCTCGGGCGCCAGGATTACCGCTTCGGAACCGGCGAACCCGGGCAAACGCTGGTCGAGCATCGCCAGACCGGTTCGCAGGGCAGCTTCTGACTCGCGGGGTAGGACATTCCCCAGTGCCCGCCAGGCGACTCCGAACGCATAGCTTCCCTCGTACCCGCCGTCCGACACGCGGTTGGCTAGAAGATCGACCGCCCGCTGGGCCGGGGCTCGGTATGCTCCGCCACCGGACTCATACGCACCGCGTTCGATTCGTTCGAGGTAGTCCAACCCGTCCAACGCTCCGAGCCCTTCAGCGGCGGGATCGACGGTCATCACCAACCCCGCGTTCGCAAACGGGCCACCGCGGTGCGAGCGGCTGGCTCCGTTGGTGGCGATGAGCCCGGGGGCTTCGTTGGTGGGCAGGATCGTGCCGCCGGGACACATGCAGAAGCTGAACAGGTCTCGGTGGTCCGCCCCCGCTCCCTTGGCGACGAGACGATACTCTGCCGGTGGCAGGCGCTCGTGTCCAGCTGCATCTCCGTACTGCCATCGATCCACCATGGACTGCGGATGCTCAATGCGTACGCCGATCTGAAAAGGCTTGGGGGCGAGGACCACGCCGTGGCGGGCCAACATGCGCACCGTATCTCGAGCCGAATGGCCGATCGCCAACAAAGTCGGCCCGGCGGTGATGGTCTCTCCCCCCACCCGCAGCCCAACGAGGCCCCCGTCTTCGACGACAAGCTCGTCTACTCGGGCGTCGAAGCGGATCTCCCCGCCGAGTTGCTGAATTCGTTCACGGATTCGCCGGCAGATCGAGGGCAGCTTGTCGCTACCGATGTGCGGATGGGCATCAACCAGAATGTCCGGATCGGCGCCGTGCTGGTAGAGAGTCTCCTGCACCTCGGTGACCAGCGGATCAGACACGCGCGTGTAGAGCTTTCCGTCGCTGTACGCCCCGGCGCCGCCCTCACCGAACAGGTAGTTCGATTCCGGGTCGAAGACGCCGTCGCGGACGAACCGTTTGAGCACGTCGAAGTGTCGGCGACGAACGTCTCTTCCACGCTCCAGAACCAGCGGACGGAAACCGCAGCGCGCCAGACGAAGGGCGGCAAACATCCCCGCCGGGCCGAAACCAATCACCACCGGCCGGTTTCGCAGGGGCTGGGTGCCCGGCTGAAGGTCTCGGCGAGGAACCGGTGCAAGGAATCGGACATCGGCGCGGTGCAGGCGCTCGACGCGGCGGCGTTCCTGCTTGATGGACTCCTGCAACCCCACTTCGACATGGCAGTTGAAACGCAACGGACGCCGCCTCCGGGCGTCCAGCGAACGCCGGACCACCGCGTGAGTGCGGATCGCCTCGGTACGGACGTGTAGCCGCTTGGCTACTGCCGCAAGAAGATCCTCGGCGCCAGCCTCCAACGCCACCCCGATGTCCCGCACAAGAATCGCCATACCTCAGGCACTGTACCGGTTCGATACGCGGTGGGCTACATCGCCGGGGCCAGGTCTTGGGCGGACAGCTTGAACGCCTCCGCAGCCCCAGCAAGCTCGGCGGCGCGGCGCTGGTGGATGACGGCGTCGTCTGACCGTCCCGCCCTCAGCAACGCCTCCGCCCGGCGCTGGTGGATGTTGGCGTACCATGACGCCAGCAGGTGATCCTCGATGGTACGCGCCGGAGTCTCAAGACCCATCCGCCGAACAGACCCGGGCGCCACCTGTAACGCTTCGTCCAACACATCAGCTACTCGCTCCCACTGCTCGGCGGCGCGAGCCTCTTGTTCGAGGTAATCGTAATAGACCCAATGAGCGGCGGCGCAATCAGAGTAGCGGATGAGGTTGCGCTGCTCAGGCAGCGGTCTCGAAGTCCACTTCGCCAGCAGCAGAACCGTCAGCAGGGCCAACAACCCCCGCAGCCTTGCTCCGGTGACCCACCATTGCACCACCCTCACCACCGCAAACGCGGCGAAGGGCACCAGGATCGCTATCAGCGGAGCACGGAGGCGGGCGACCACGAAGAATGCCAGGAGCGGAACCAGATGGCTGACCCCCAACAGATATAACGGAACGCACCTGGTATTGCAGCGTAAAGTCTTGGGTTTGGTTGTAGCGGCCAGCGTCCCCGCCGGCCGAACGGCCTGCGAGACGCAGGCCGCTACAACGCGTTGGCTACCTTGCGCTGTGGCGCCAGGGCAGCGTCGGAAGCTCAGGGCGATTCCGACCATGCCGACCGGGGCCAACACCAGAAACGTCACCGGCAGATATCTCAATACGCTGGCGTGTGATCGGTAGTAGTAGAAGTTGACGTTGTTGGGCTGCTCGTACCAGTTCCAGACCCAGGCGAACTTCTCCCCGAGCACGCCCAGATAGCTCGCGACCCCGGAGTGCGTGCGCAGGGTCCGCAGCACAGCCGGGAGCAGGCGACCGTCGCACGCCCCGAGGATACGCGGGGCGTGCTTGAAGCTGATATAGAAGCCTTCGTCGGCAACGTAGTCCTCGGCGTTGGTACAGACGAACGTGCTGGCGCTCCCGCTGAGCAGACCCAACGGCGGAGCGCCCACGGCGAGGTTGCGGGCCAGCAATGGGAGCAGGCAGAGGGCTGCGCCGCCAGCCAAGGCGGCTGCGCATCGCAACCGCTGGGCCGGTTGACGCAGAGGTGAGCAAAGCAGCCACACCAGAATGCTCAGGCTGAACAACCCGAAGAGCGCCCGTAACAGGATGGCGATGCCGCACAGCAAACCGATCAGCAGCCAGGGACGCCACGAACGCGACTCCAACCCCGGGTCAGTCAACCAAAACACGAGAACCAGGCCCACCAGAGTTACCATCGAGGAACGCAGCAGGACCAACTCGTGAAACAGGAGCGGTCCGCACAACAGAACCAGCCCACCCGCCACCACGGCGACCACATCCCCAAAGCACCGTCGGGCGATCAAGTACACGAGCACGTTCGTGAGCACCCCGGCGAGCAGTTGCCACATGAACACCCAACGCACGTCAGCCCCGAAGACCCGGTATGTAGCGGCGATGAGGTAGGGATAGAGCGGTTCCTGGTAGAACCTCCTGCCGCCGTACCAGCGATCCCACAGGAGACGGGTGGGGGTGGTCTCCGAATCCGCATCGGCTAGGGCGTGCTCAAGGGCGGCACGCTCTTCGGGGTGGGTTACGAAGTGCAGCTCGGCGATGAGATCATGCCACTGATGCTGGGGGTGCATGTCTCGGTCCGTCAGCCAGTCGCCCGCCGCCACAGTCCGAGCCCACTCGTCAAAGAAGGCCATGTCCGACTGGGTGAAGCCGTGCATTCGAATGCAAGGTCCGGCGCTGAGTTGCGCGAAGTAGATGACGCGGACAGTCATCGACAGGACGACGATCAACAGAAGCGTGCGGGCTCGATGCCGCACAAGCCAAGACTCGACGCCGCCCGGTGGGGGGGTGTCCGACACGCCGCCAGAGCTGGTGCAGTTCGGCTCCATAGCTGCAACCTAGCACCCCACACACCCACAGGCCAGCAGGACGGTGTCGAGGATTCGGCGGGGTCACACCAGCCGGAACATCAGAATGAGCCCAGCCGCTCCCAGGCTGATGAATGCAATGGTGCTGCTCCGGAGGACCTGCCTGCTACGTTCCGGTCGCACCGAAAGGGTGGTGAAGGGAGGGACCGCCCGAAGACGCGTCAGGCGGTAGGCAGCCAGGCACACGAGACCGCCAGCCAGCAGAGGGGCTGCGTCAGGGAAGAACCACACCCCGAGCGCCGCCGCCCAGCACAGGACGGTCCACACCGAATCGCCCCGCCAGACCGTGTACAGCAGCCCCAGGAACAACGCCGCCGGTACAATCAACCACGACCGGAGGCCGGACATGCTCAGACCGATCAATCGGTGGCCTGCAAGGAAGATCACCCCGATTGCGAAGAGTGAGCAGGTGGTCACCTGCTGGTAGACGGCAAGCTTGGCGACGGCGTAGATGTCCGCTAACTCGCGGACGGCGGATTGGTCAAACCCGAAACCGCACTCCGGGCAGCGGTGTTCCGGGATACCGTGGAGGTTGTATCCACACTCGGGGCAGAACACTGCGTCGTCCGGGGACATCGCGGCATTGTACACGAAGATGGCGTTGCAGGTGCGGACGGGTCGACATGCGGGTACGATCCTCTTGCTCGATGCGTGTAGGCCCTCCAGCGAATACGGAACGCGCTGCTTGTGGCCCGCCACCATCCGGCGTGCTCCGCTCCTGCCGCAGCGACCGGTGGAGATGACCAATCATGACGCTTTGCACATACCGCAGGTGTCTAGTTCTGCTTGGCGCGGCGTTGGGGAGCGTTGGGGGTTGCCAGCGCGATGACCAACCGGCTGACGTTCGAGTGGTCACCGTGTGGGCGCATCAGGGGCGTGAGCTGGAAAACGCCGCTATGCGTGGCATCGT
>JAAEQG010001676.1 GCA_024231775.1 bacterium | reverse complement strand
CTGCGTTTGAGCGGGCCCTGAACCTCGCTCCGAACGCGCGTCTGGAGAAGATCGAGCATACCGATCCGCACGATTACTCCGAGGACGCGAAGATCGACATGACCGTAGGGGCACAAGGGTACGTCGCCGGGGATGGCGCCGTGCGTATGTTCCGCCTGCCGCTGATGTCGCGTCCACTATCGTCGATGCTGTTCCCCGACCTGTCCTACTCAGTGGATGCGGAGAAGCGTGAGCATGGCATGCGTTATCACGCGACCCGCCGGTTGCAGTTTGAAGAAACGGTGAAGCTGCCCGCCGGATGGAAGGTCGTGCACGTTCCCGAGAAGCAGACGCTCGATTCCGGTTCAGCGGCGCTGACCTTCGAGGCTACGCCGGGTGACGGGGTGCTCAGCTACCGCTTCGAGTTCATCATCAAGCACAATCGCATCACGCCGGAGGACTATCCGGAGTTGAAAAAAGCGGTCGACACTATGGGCGAGATTGCGGACGAGCTGATCGTCTGCACGGTGGAGAAGAGTTAGAAGGGGGCTGTCCGCGATTGGAGCCTATCGCCCGATCCCTCCAGGTGAAGGGGATAGCCTCAGGCGATCGGCTGTCGGACGGAATCCAGTATCACAGTTTCGGCGCTTGGCGACGGTAACTGGAGTTGCAGAATATGATGACGGCGAATGAACGTGAGCGGGCTGCGGCTTGGATCTCTGGTCTCGGGTGCGCCTCTTCGCGGCGGCTCGTAGCGTTAGGGGTTGCCCTGGCCTGTGTCGGTACTACGGGATGTCAGGCAGCCGCACCGCAGGCGGCGCAGGTTGCCCTGACTCCGGCGGTGGCCCCCCAGATGCTATCCGGCCCCGAGGAGTATCCCCAGGCGGACGCGATCAACATCCGCTGGGAACACCATTGGACCCTGGAGAAGAACGGCAAGGTCCACCGCCGCGAACACCGCTGGATCAAGCTGCGCAACTCCCGCCCGATTCGTCAATTGGCTGACCCGAGGATCGACTTCTGCGACGGGGTGGACGAACTCATCATCCACGCCGCTCAGGCCCACCTTCCCGACGGAACGGTGATGCCGGTCCCGGACTACGCGTTCAACCTCGCCGGACCGGACGACGTCGGCGGCTGGCCTCACTACGCCGCCTGGCAGCAGCAGGTAATCTGCTTTGCGGGCATCGAGGACGGCGTGATCCTCGAACTTGACTATGAGATAGTCACTCCGTCCGGGGTCTATCCCTGGATCAGTGCGGACCTGCGCCTGGACGATGTCTACCCCACCCTGGAGCACCTCGTATCGGTGACCATCCCCGAGCGAAAGGACCTCAATCTGCGCCACCGCCTCGACGGGATTGCGCCGGACGGCGGCGTGCATGAGGTAACGACCCAAGAGGGGATGTCGTCATTCAAGTGGACCTTCGCCAATCTGCCCGCCAGCCCGGGCGAACCACAGTCGTTTCCGTGGAAGCTGCGTTGCCCGCGGCTGCGCTTCACCACCTGCCCCAGCGCTCAGGATTGGGCGGCGAACATCGTCAAGAGCACGGAGCGGGCCGCCATACCCACCGAAGCCCTGCGGAAATTCGCCGAGTCCGCCTGCAAGGACGAAGCGAATCCGAGCGCCCAGGCCCGGAAGATCGCCAAGAAGGTGCGCGACTCGTTCAACTTCCTTAACTCATGGAAGACCTATCGATCCTACGCCTGTCGACCCGCAGCCGAAGTGCTGCAAGCCAACTACGGGAGCCCGCTGGAGTCTGCGGCGTTGTGTGCAGCCGCCCTCCGCGCCTTGGACTTCAAAGCCTCGCTCGCAGTCGCCGTGAACGCCCGCACCTGGAGCGATAGCGTACCCACCGACGCCGCCCTGGCGGGCGTCGTCGTGGTCGCCGACCTGCCCGAAGGTCGAACCTACTTCCATCCGCAAGAGGGCGAATTCCGCAACCCGGGCGGGTGGGGCCGACACAATCTTCTCACCCTGGAAGGCGGCGAGTTGGTGACCACCTACGTCGCCGAACGTGGAGAGACCGCCCCCAGCGATGTGCAGCTCAGCGGCAAGGTTACCATAGACGCCGAGGGCCAAGCGACGGGCGAACTGCGCATCCGTCTCACCGGTGGCTTCTACGATCCGCTGAAGCTCGAGACCGCGGCGAAACAGAAGAAACTGGTTGAAGGTCTCGTCGGTCGAATCCTCAGTGACTTCGAGGTGACCGACCACTCCATCGCCACGCTGTCGGACGACGCGCTGCAGGCGACTGCCAGCGTAGCCTCGAAGGATGCTCTGAAGGACTACGACAAGCGGTTTGTGCTCACCCTGGGTGATGGTCCCGTGTTCCTGCACGACTTCCCCTTGCCCCTCGATCGATCCTACCGCAGCACGGCGGTCCATGTGAACGGGGCGGCACGCGAAAACGTCGATCTCGCCATCGAACTGCCCGAAGCCTGGTCCCCCTTGGTCACCCCCGCGACGCTCAAGCTCGTCGAAGGACCGTGGGGGGCTGTCGGCCAGAAGGTCGAGGTGGAGGACCAGACGGTCCGCTTCCGCCGGGTCGCCGAGATTCGCACCGACACCATCAACCCGGACGACTTCGAGTCGCTGCGCGAAGCGGTCAATACGCTCCGCGCCGCCGCCAGCCGGTATCTCGCATGTGGCAAGCAGGCTGCCGACGACTGATTCTCCAAGGACCGATTCTCATCTACTGCACGTTCCCAAAGGCACGCCGGCGGCGGGGCTGACAGGTTCTCACGCACGCATCGTTCCTCACCGGTTGTATACGACGGGCGTCAGGGCTTAGAATGGACCGCCTGACGATGAAGATCCAGTCCACTCAACCCCGCTTAGCCTGTTACCGAAAGGGGAGAAACATGTTCACGCCCATTCGACGTACCTGCGCCCTGAGCTCCGTGGTAATGCTCATGCTGATGTCTGCGAACTGCGCTGCCACCGGGCCGGGGGAGCATCTGGCTTCGGCGGGGCAGATGTCTGCGTACGCCGCACCAGCCGTGTCGGCGCCAGGCGCAACCACGGATGATCCCGATACGATCAGCCACCTCATGCGCCTGGCTGACGTGCATGGCGATCAGATCGTCTTCACCTACGAAGCCGACCTCTGGCTGGTATCGACCGAGGGTGGCGATGCCCGGCGGATCACCAACGACCCCGGATCGGAATCCTGGGCCAAGTTCTCCCCGGATGGGCGGCTGCTCGCCTTCACCGCCCAGTACGACGGTGGTACGGACGTGTACGTGATGGATGCCCGCGGCGGCGCCCCCCGCCGTCTGACCTATCACCCTGCGGGCGACCGGGTGCTCGGATGGTGGCCGGACGGTTCGCGGGTGCTGTTCCGCTCGAATCGAGCGTACCCCTTCCGCGGGGAAGAGGTCTACACGATCGGTCTCGACGGCGGGATGCCCCAGAGACTCCCCGTCGACCGCGCGGGGCTCTCTGCGGTATCACCCGACGGCAAGCGCATCGCCTACAACCGGATCAGCCGCGAAAGCCGCACCTGGAAACGACACCAGGGCGGGACCGCCCAGGATATCTGGATGGGCAGCCTGGACAAGCACGACTATCGCCGGATCACCGACTGGGTGGGTTCGGACAACTTCCCCATGTGGCAGGGCGACGCCATCTACTTCAACTCCGATCGCGCCCACGGCACGCTCAACCTCTGCAAGTACGATCTGGGCAGTGGAAGGGTGACCGCGCTCACCGACTACGCCGACTATGACGTCAAGTATCCCTCCATCGGACCGGGAGCGATCGTCTACCAGTACGGCGAAACCCTGCACCTCCTCGACCTGGCCGCCGGAACCTCCCGGGCGGTGGCGGTGCGCATCCCCACCGATCGCGTGCGCATGCGTCCGGAGCATGTCGAAGTAAGTCCCAGCCGCGGGAGCTTCGCCCTCTCGCCCACCGGCAAGCGTCTGTTGCTCGAAGCCCGCGGGGAGATTCTCAACCTGCCGGTCGAAGATGGCGAGCCTATCAACCTGACCCGCGCAACGGATTCACGGGAGAAGAACGCCGCGTGGTCGCCCGACGGACGCTACGTGGCTTTCATTTCCGACCGAACCGGCGAAGAGGAAATCTATCTGACTGACCAACTCGGCGAAGATCCGTGGCGTCAACTCACCCACGAGGGGCTGGGCTTCCGCATGCATCTGGTCTGGTCACCGGACAGCAAGCACCTGCTCTTCGCGGACAAGTTTATGCGGCTCAATCTGGTGGAGGTGGAAAGCGGGACGCTGAGCACCGTGGACCAGGCTGAGTATGACGACGCCTGGGAGCGCTGGGGCATCCAGGACTATACCTGGTCACCGGACAGCAAGTGGATCGCCTACACGAAGATGGAACAGAGCATGTACGAAGCCATCTTCCTCTACTCTCTCGACGAACAGCAGACTCACCGCCTCACCAGCGACGTGACCCAGGACTGGAGCCCCACCTTCGATCCTGGCGGCAAGTACCTGTACTTCCTCTCGAATCGTACCTTCAGCCCCATCATGGGCTTCGTCGATCAGACCCACGTCTTCCTGAACATGGCCAAACCATACGTGGTGATCCTGAGCGCGGATGATCCGTCGCCCTTCGTTCCCAAGGACTCTGAGGAGGAGATCAAGGAGGCGGATGAGGACGGGGAAGAAGAGGCCGACGATGAAGGTGACGGCGACGAGGGTGATGAGGACGACGACGCCGGCGAAGACGACGAGGGTGATGAAGAGGACGAGTTCCGGATCGATCTGGAGGGGCTCGACCGGCGGATCGTTGCCGCTGAAGGCGTTTCCGCGGGCAACTACTTCCGCCTGGAAGCCGCCGAAGACGGCTTCATGTACCTCAAACGGGATGGGAATCAGTTCTCCAAGTACCAGACGGTCACCGACCACACCGGCGGAAGCCTCGACCTCTATCACTACGATCTCGAGGAGAAGGAAGCCGAGAAGGTGCTCGGAGGGATCGCCAACTACCACCCATCCGCTGACGGCGAGAAGCTGGTCTACCGGGCCGGAAGCAGCTATGGCGTGGTCGAAGTGGGGGCGGACGCTTCGGTGGGCGACGGGGAGGTCGATCTGGATGACGTCCACGTCAAGATCGAGCGCCGGCGAGAGTTCCTCCAGGTCTTCAACGAAGCCTGGCGCGTGCAGCGCGACTGGTTCTACGATCCGGGCATGCACGGCGTGGACTGGAACGCCATCGGCGAAAAGTACCGGCGGTTCGTATCCCACTGCGGCAACCGCAGCGATCTGAATTACCTGATCGGGGAGATGATCGCCGAGCTCAGCATCGGGCATACCTACGTATGGGGCGGGGACGTCGCGAACGACGCGCGCCGAGTAGCCACGGGCCTGCTCGGGGTGGAACTGGATGTTGAACCAGGAGCGCGCTACTACCGAGTGGCTCGAATCGTCCACGGCACGCCAGGAGACCCGAGCGAACGCTCGCCGTTGGACGAGCCTGGCTGCCCCATCGGCGTGGGCGACTACCTCATCGCCATCGATGGCGCCGAGGTGACCACCGCCGACAATCCCTTCGCCTTCCTCCAGACCAAAGCGAACAAGGTGGTCACCCTGACCTACAACGACCAGCCCGTGCCCGACGAAGCCAAGAAGCATCGCCTGCGCACCCTCCGCGGCGAGCGGTCCATCCGCTACCGCGAGTGGGTCGAGCACAACCGGGCCTACGTGGACCAAGCCAGTGGCGGACGCATCGGCTACGTACACATCCCCAACATGGGAGCCCAAGGCTTGATCGAGTTCGCCAAGGCATTCCATCCGCATTACTACAAAGAGGGCTTCATCCTCGATGATCGCTACAACGGTGGCGGGTTTACCGCGGACATGATCATCGATCGACTGGAGCGGCGCTTGTGGGGCATCACCCAGCCGCGCGAAGGCGGTCCCATGCGCGACCCCGAACGAGCGTTCTACGGACACTACGTCGCCCTGATCAACGAGGACACCGGTTCATGCGGGGAGTTCTTCGCCCAGGCGCTCAAGCTCAAGGGCTTGGCCTTGGTCATCGGCATGCGCACCTGGGGTGGAGCCATCGGCATCGAACCGCATCAGAACTTCATGGACGGCGGCGTAACCACCCCACCGCAGTTCGGGCTTTACGGACTGGAGCGGAGCTGGCTCATCGAAGGCCACGGGGTAGACCCCGATATCGAAGTGCAGAACACCCCCGCCGACGTGCTCCAGGGCAAAGACGCCCAACTGGACAAAGCCATCGAAGTGCTGCTCGAGAAGATCAAGACCCAGCCCAAGATCGTCCCGGAGGTCCCCGCCTACCCGAACAAGAGCAAGACCCCGTAACGGGCAAGGGAATCTTCGCTGGCTGCCTGGCCATGCAGCGCAAGATCGCGATCTGCACGTGGCAGCCGGAAGGGACGCAGCAGTGCCCGTCTTGTATGGACGCGCCAACGCGTGTCTCTTCCGAGCCGCACCCGTAAGGAAGCAGTTGAGCGCGGGTGCCCCATCGCTTCAGCGGTGGGAGGCTGCGCGCAGGCGCCCCCCGAAGGGGTGCGACCCCGCTGGTGGATGAGGGATCCGGGACGCAAGTTCAAGCCCCCGAAGGGGGCGCAGGAATAGAGCCCAGGGTGAGCGAAGCGAGCCCTGGGAAATCGAGCCATTCCGTGCTGAGCCCCCGTAGGGGGTGAAGGAAGAGCGCAGCGTTCCCCCGAAGCGATAGCGCAACCGCAGACGACTGCTTTCGTTACACCGGATACACGATACGATAGACTGAGAACGCTCCAACATCGTTCCCAGGAAGGCACATGCGTTTCTGCGCTAGCGAGTCTGCAGCAACTCGCGAGACGCAGGCCGTGACACCACAGAGGTTCTACCTCGGGCTGCTACGGCGACTCCCATCGATGAACCGGCTGAAGCAACATGCCCTTACCCTTGATCACCCGCTCGAGTTGGTCCGGATCGGTGAGGACCGCACGGTTGGCGTCGAACAGGCGGGCCACCGACTTCCAGCCGCGCAGGACGATTGAGTGCCTGCCGAAGTCCTTGTCACCGTCGCGCGGCTCCAGCATGATCGAGAGCATCTTACTGCTGCCGTAGGCTCGGGCGTCACCCTGCGAATTCCCGATGCCGATCAACAAGGTGGGCCACCGCTTACGCAGATCCTTGAGGACCTCGCGTTTGAAACGCTCCGGACGAGCCGTCTGTCTCAAACCTTTGGCGGTGATCACCGGGCCGGCAGGGAAGTCCTTCTCGCGAAGCCATCCCCGCGTCTTCTCCAGCAGGAAGCGCGGCCGGGCCGTCAGAAAGACGATGTGAAAGTCGCCCGCCATCCGTTCGAGCGTTTTGGCTGCCCGCTTGTGGGCGTCGACTTCATCCTCGTCGTCATCGAAGATCAGCTCGGTGTAATCGGTGCGCGCGATCGTGTCGTCCACGTCCACCGCGATGATCACGCGCTCCCGCTGCCAGGTGAAAACCCTCCCAGTTGCCTGGAGCAGTTTGCCATCAACGGTTGCCAGGGCGCTGAATCGTCTGATCCCCGAGGCCAGGGTACACTTCACCTTGGCCCGCCCATCGTCGTTGGTGCGATCATCTCCGACCGGTTCCCCATCTACCTGAAAGCGGACCTTGATGTCCTCCACATCGCGACGGATGCCCAGCAACGGCTCGCGTTCGACGTAGGCCACCAGGTAAGTCTTATCGCCGGGAACGACGACGGCATCGTCCACACTCAGAACGGGCGGACGGCCCAGCGCCGACGTCACGGCGCAGACCGCTAGCGCGATTCCTCCAGTCCCGCCGGTCCGCAATGTAGTCCGCATACCTCAGCCTCCGCCCTGGTGACGCGCAATCAGCCCCGCACTCCCCAAAGATGGAGACCAGGATAGTGCATACCTCTGGTGCGGTCGAGCATCATCGTAGTCCCCGAGTTATCGCCAGTTGCACGTTCCGGGTGCTCCACTCTCGGCTGGAACGGCTGATAACATCTACGCATGCGCCCTTCCGCGCAGTCACCAGACGTCTTCATCCTTTTCCCATTGCCCGGGGGGAATCACCTGCCTAGAATCACGCAACCTCCAGCAGGGGAGGGCGAGGAGGGATCGAGGGAGAGACTCGTTCTTCGTTAGACATGTAACCGCGGTTCAGTTGCGATCCAGATCATATCTTCTGATCGCCATCGACCGCACCTCTCACTACGACCGAACGGAAGCTGCGCTCAGAGACGATTGAGCGCACCGCAGGCCAACCGGTCTGAGAGGCGACCCAGAAGTTAAGGGGGAGAGAGAATGTACGGACTCAGTATCAATCGCAGTCGGTTTGCGCTGACCGCCCTGGCCTTGGGGTGCCTGGCGGTCGTCGCGGCTCCCGCGGGGGCAGCCACCATCGTGACCTTCGCGGATCCGGCTCCTGACGGCAGCACGCCGCTCTTCGAACTGAATGGCCCGACTCTTGTAGGCGGGTGGTCGGGCACCGGGTTGGAGCTGCTGACCCCGGGAACACCGGCGCCGGACTACTCGGACGTCACCTTCGTCATTTCGCCGCTGACCGTTAACGCCCTGGGACGGGCCGCCGCCGGCGCCGTGTTCTTCTTCGATGCGCTCACCAACCCAATCCTCACGATTACGTTCTCAGAGGCCCAACTGAACGCGCCGTTCGGGTTTGGTGCAACCGAGTTCGCTGCCATGCACGACGTGGTCTTCAGCGGCCCGATCATTCCCACGCCGTTAACCGACGAGTCGTTTTCGTTCAGTTTCGCCAACCAGATGCCCACGCCGGGCGGCTTCACTTCAACGGCGGCCTTCACCTCGTCGGCCGTCCCCGAGCCGGCCACGCTCGCCCTGATGGCGTTCGGTGCCATGGGACTGATCAGGCGGCGGCTGCGCTAGGCGTAGCACTATCGTCAAGAACATCCGGCTGGTTGAACGCAAGACCTCGCCGACACTGATCGAGCACTGGGGAAGCAACAGCGACAAGGCAATCGTGACAGCGGGCTGGTCCATCCGACCAGCCCGCCGCCTTGCGCCCCAACGACGCAAGTATGGACCGCCCGTGGGAAGCCTCCGCGTTCCAGGCTTCACGTTTCTCACTCTTCTGATTAGCCCTGGCGGACCGCAGGTCCGCGGGGCTATACTGCAGGCGACTCCAGCGAGACGCTCCTGGCGTCCTGATCAGCACCGGTATTCAAGGGCGACTGTTCCCTGTACGGGCATGCCTGGCGCGCGAATCTTAGCCGCCCAGGTGGACGGAGGGTATGAACCGTGTCCAAGAGGAAGAAACGGTTGCTCGGGGCATCAGGATTCCTCCTGGCCCTCCTGATAGTCTGGCTGGTGATCAATCCTCCGGGCTCGTTCGGATGGTGTCGATTCGCACTTACTACGTACGGCGGTGTTCCGCATCTGATCTCTGATATTCAGCTTCGCGAAGATGGCGAGGTGCGCCACATCGAGAAAACGCATGACCTGAAGCTCTCAGATGTGGTGTGGCTACTCGAGCCCTGCCCGGACGTACTCATCATTGCCAACGGATGGCAGGAGCGCGTCCAAATCGGCGACGACATCACCGGCCTGGATCAATGCACGGTGGAAGTGCTCAGCACCGGGGATGCAGTTCGGCGTTACCGTGAGTTGAGGCGGCAGGGCAAGAGGGTCGCCATCCACGTCCACTCAACATGCTAGGACCGTTTCCTGCAAGGCAGTTGAACATCCGCTGGTCGCGGTTGGATCCCGGGTTGCCCCAGGGCCTTGCCGCTACCCCCCCCCCGTTCTATCCGCGGGTAGCCCCAACCGGACGGATCCCCAGGCGTACGGATTCGGTTCGGTCCACGATGGTGATGAGAACCACGTCGTATAACTTGCCGGAGCGACCACGTACGCGAACGCCATGTCCCGGCTCCACATCTCTGGCCTTCTTCACCCGGGTCGTCCCCAAGTAGATATCCAGATCGGCGTCCGGCTCTGGATCTGTATCCCTCAAGCGCACGTGGAGATCATCCAATGCGTGGGTCTGACGACCGAACCGTCGGTCCTCGACGCTGAGGATCGCCGTCATCAGGTATTCGACCGTCTCCTCCCGCGCCGAAGCATCCGCCTCATTCTCCGGTGTCATCGGCGTCCCGGGCTCGCTGGTCTCCGCTGCGACGATCGCCCCGTTCGTCCCCACGTCGTCATCCGCAGCAGGCCTCTGGAGCCCCACCTGCGCAACGCGTGGGCGTCCGCCCACCGGGTCAGCACCTTCCGCCTGCCTCTCCGGTCTCTCGCCTTCTGACCACTCCGCAACCGAACGCACACTCCCTGGCCTCGCCTCACTCTGATCCACCATTGGCCCCACAGCCAAGGTGGCGGCTCCGTAGCGTTCCCACGCCCGCCGCGCCGACGCCACCTCGCCGGAATGATGCTGCTCCAGCATTTCGATCAATTGGGACAGCGCCGTGTCCTCCGGTGTGATCATCAACGCCCGCATGCACAGCTTCCAGGCTCGGGCGTAGTCTCCTGCATCGCGTGCCTCAGCCCCGGCGCAGGCATAGTGCTGGGCAGCCTCCGGAGCGACCCGAGCGATAGCCGCCTGAACGCCGGGATTGGACGGGGCACGCTTGGCTTCGTCGCAGTAGTGTCGGTAGGCGATATGGTAGCAGCCGCGCTCCTCCGCTCGCTTCCCCAGGCCCATGCTCGCGCTGGTGTGGCATCCGCTCCAGCCCAGCGCCGCAAACGCCGCCAGAAACCCCAGCAAGGCCCGATCCCCCAGTCCGGAAACCGAACGCCTCCCGGGATGTCGCGGTGATTTCATCAGTGCTTGGCTCCTTCCATGCGGGCGGGCCCGCGCAGCCTGCCGCTGCTCCACTCGATCATGTTACCCGATCCCCCCCCGGTTGCCGAGACGTATTGACCCTGCAGCCGCATACACGGTAAAGTTGACGTGCCGGTGTTCGCCAGGCAACACCGGAGACTCCCACGAAGAGGCAACCGACCATGTTCGATACCCTGAGCGAACGGTTCAATTCAGTCTTTAGGAACCTCCGCGGCGTAGGCCGAATCACCGACGAAAACGTCGCCGAAGCCATGCGCCACGTGCGCACCGCCCTCCTCGAAGCCGACGTCCACGTCGACGTAGCTCGCGCATTCTGCGAAGAAGTCCAGCGCAAAGCCGTCGGTGCCGAGGTCATCAAAACTCTCAAGCCAGACCAGCTCATGGTCAAGATCGTCCACGATGAGCTGGTCAGCATCATGGGACCGGTCGATCCGCGCATCCCCTTCGCCTCGCCAGGCCCCACCATCCTGCTCATGGCGGGGCTGCAGGGATCTGGAAAAACCACCACCTGCGGCAAACTGGCCAAGATCGTGATGGAGCGGGCCAAACGGCCCTTGCTGGTCGCCGCCGACCTCAAACGCCCCGCCGCCATCGACCAGCTCGAGGTCATCGCCGAACAGGTCGGCGCCGCGGTCTACACAGAACGTGGACACCTCAACGTCGTCAAGGTTTGTCGTAACGGGATCAAACATGCCCGAAAGACCGACCGCGACGTGGTCATCCTCGATACCGCCGGCCGCCTGGCCATCGACGAGGAGATGATGGCCGAGGTCGCCAAGGTCTCCGAGGCGACCACCCCTCACCAGATCTACCTCGTCCTCGACGCCATGACCGGTCAGGACGCCGTCGCCACCGCCAAGGCCTTCAACGAACGCCTCGAGCTGGATGGCTGCATCCTCACCAAGTTCGACAGCGACACCCGCGGCGGAGCAGCCCTGTCGGTCAAGAAGGTCACCGGCAAGCCCATCAAGTTCATGGGCACCGGCGAGAAGCTCGACGCCCTCGAACCCTTCCACCCCGACCGCATCGCCGGGCGCATCCTGGGCATGGGCGACATGCTCAGCCTGATCGAGCAGGCCCAAAAGCAGTTCGACCAGGAGGAGGCAGCCAAGCTCGAAGCCAAGATGGCCAAAGGCCGCATGACCCTGGACGACTTCCTCGGGCATCTTCGCAAGATGAAGAAGATGGGGTCGATGAAGGACCTGCTCAAGAAGATCCCCGGGATGAGCAGTCAGGTCGGCGAGATGGAGATCGACGACGGCGAGCTGGATCAGTACGAAGCCATCATCCTCTCGATGACCAAGAGGGAGCGGCAGGATCCCAGCGTGCTCGACGCCTCCCGCCGTCGCCGAATCGCCCGCGGCG
>JAAEQG010001675.1 GCA_024231775.1 bacterium | reverse complement strand
CGAGCAAGGATTGCCCGACGAAAGCGGACGCCGCCGCCCGGTGACGATCGAGGGTTCGGAGTATTCCGTGCCCTGTGATAACGTCGTTTTCTCGGTGGGGCAGCGGGCCGGGTTGGCCTTTTTGCCAGAGAGCGCGGGGGTCGGGGTCACGGATTGGGCGACGGTGGCCGTCAACCCGAACACGCTGGCCGCGACTCGCCCGGGGGTGTTTGCGGCGGGCGACGCGATCACGGGAACGTCGTTTGTGATCGAGGCGGTGGATTCGGGACACCGGGCCGCAGAGTCCATTCATCGTTATTTGCGGGGGGAGGAATTAGAGCCAGCGCCCAAGCCAAAGCTGCCGGTGGTGGATATGACGCGGGCAGAGATCAAGGCGCAGATGGCGCAGGGGGCGGTGCGGGCCGGACCACGGACGCCGCTGGATGTGCTGCCGATGGAGGAGCGGCTCTCGACTTTTGGCGAGGTGGTGGCCGGTTACACCGATGAGCAGGCGCAGGCGGAGGCGGCCCGCTGCCTGGCTTGTGGTATTTGTTCCGAGTGTTTGCAGTGTGTGTATGCTTGCCAGAAGCATTGTATCGACCACGATATGCAGGGTGGGGTGGTCGAGTTGCAGGTGGGGGCGGTGGTGTTGTCGCCAGGGTT
>JAAEQG010001674.1 GCA_024231775.1 bacterium | reverse complement strand
TCGGGCGCGCACTCACAAACGCTTTCGTACTGCCAAATGGCTGCTTTCGTCGGACGTCTGGCAGCGGGTCGGCGGATCTGACCCGGACGCTAGATTGCCGTCCAGTGTGGACTTTGTGACGGCGCGCACCGAGTTCTATACGTATCCCACCGCTCTGCCCCAGGTGGAGCGCAGTTCGATCACGCAGGACTTGCACCGGCGCGATTTTACGATCAACACGCTCGCTATTCGTCTCGACCCGGACCATTGGGGAGAGTTGGTGGATTTTTATGGCGGTGAGCCTGACTTGCGCGCCGGCATCATCCGCGTGCTGCACAGCCTCAGTTTTGTGGACGATCCCACCCGGATGTTGCGGGCCGCGCGGCTAGAGAGCCGGATGGGATTTCACCTCGACCCTCGCAGTGAGGAGTTGATCGCCGACGCGCTGCCGTTGTTAAAGCGGGTCAGCGGCGACCGCATTCGCCACGAACTAGAGTTGATTTTCCGCGAGGCTGAACCGGAACGGGCGCTGCGCCGTCTGGAGGAATTGGGCGTGTTGCAGCACATTCATTCTCGCCTGCGTTGTGACCGGTGGTTGCAGGCCAAGTATCGGGCCATCCGCGAGGGCTTGAAATCCGAAGCCGCCCGGGCCGAAATTCTCGGTTTGAGCCTGGGGACAAAACCCCCGGACGAGGTCTGGAATATG
>JAAEQG010001673.1 GCA_024231775.1 bacterium | reverse complement strand
TCGATGCCCTCGAAGTAGCCGACCAATAGCATGCGGAAGTAGACGGCTGGGGGCAATGACGGGCGTCCCATCTTATCCGCATAGAACTTCCGGCACCGCCCTTCCACGAATCGGTCAAACTCCTGGCCGTCCAGGATCTTGTTCAGCCTCTCATAGAAGGGATGTCCGGGCGTTTGCGGCAGTTCACCGGTCGGAACCCAGAACATCTCCTGTCGCTCCCGCTTCCGTTGACCCATCGCCATCACAATCCTCCCTGACTTCGCCGCTCAATGTGCCTTGGGGACAAATCCAGTTTAGCGGGAGTAGGTGACTTTCGCCACGGGCTGCTAGCCCGACCGGGTATTCTCAGCCACTCATGAACAAGGACACGTTGCCACTGGTTCCGTCAACTCTGAAGACGTTTCCGTCCTCTCTCCCGTTGGCAAACAGGTCGCCCGAGAATGGCCCAACGGGCGCATAGGCGAGTTGGTCACCAATCATCGGGATTGGAATGGATGCGAACGGGTCCCCCAGTAGCGTACCTGAAGGATCAAGCTTATAGATCGACGCACTGTGCGTGGCACCAACGAAGATGTTATCCTGTTCGTCTACGGCAATCGAGCCCGTGCGATCATCGGGGATACTGAAGAAGGCGGACGGTGTTCCTTGATCGATGACGACAACTCCCGCGCCAATATCAACTTGTCCGGTGAAGAGTCTCCCTGTGCTGTCGAACTCCATTTCTCCGACATTGCTGAAGGGCGAACCGCTGAACAAGGTAGAGGCTGCGCCGGTGATTGGGTCTATTTCCAGAATCGTGTCAAGCGCTCCAATCAACATGCTTCCTGGACCGCCTACAAAGCCGTGTTCGTCGAATTCGACGAAGTCAGGATCCACCAGCAGATCGCCGATGTTCTCGACGACCGTTCCATCGGATGAAACGAAACGAACGTACCCGCTGCTCGCGGCATTTCCAACATAGAGGTTTCCGACCGGATCGCATGCAATACCTGCCGGTGACGCGATATCCGTGAACTTCTCGACGGCGTACCCGTCGATTATGGTGACACCGTCCTCAGTAATGACCGGCTCCACGACCGGCGATGCTGACGCTGCGTTGCCTGCCAAGATGAGCAGAACCAGTGCTGTACTATAACTCCGCATTTTCTTCTCCCAGAAACTGGTCCTTTCGACACGGGCACGTTGACGCCACGTAGCTCGCCAACCTCCTCATGCCCATCCGAAGTCAGAAATCAAACGGAATCGAATTCGCCGTCTCCCGCTTGTCCTTGGGCATGAAGTGAATGTGCCTCTGCGTCGTCCGCTGATCAAGGTGCGCTGCGCCCGCACATCACGATCCCAACGGGCTGCTTGACACGCGGTGGGCTAGCGGCGATGGTTCAGGCACTGAGAATTGTAGGAGACCTTTCGACGAGGCCTTAGCAGGGTCTGAGAGTCCCTACTATCGCTCCCCGGCGTCCACCTGTGGGAATCCGCGAGGCCCCAACCGCCCCTACGAGCGGTCAGTTAGATGGGTGTTGGGGACGGCGTGTGACGAGGTATGAACACCAGTTGAAAAACGTAGCGCCCTGGCCGCCCCGGCTGGGTTCGGTTCACATGGGGAGCCGCCCTCCAGTCCAGATTCCTCAAAAACGAATCTCCAACGACTCAATCCGCTTCTTGCTGTCCTCCAGGTTGAAGTGGGTGTACAACCTCGTCGTCTTCGGCGACACGTGACCCACCCACTCCGCAATCTGCTCCCAAGTCAAACCCTTCGACACGCAAATCGAAATGAACGAATGCCGCAAGCAATGCCAACCATTCATCAGCTCGAACTCAGTGCCCTTCACCAAGCGTCCCAGCATCCGTCCCGCCTTCTCCGAACGAAGCCGGTCCGAAGCCAAACGCCGTTTCGTCAGGATCGGTTTCCCACGACCATCCGTTTTCTTGATCTTCTTCCCCCGCGAATCCAACTTGGGCTTGCCCTTGCTGTCCGTCTCGTACTCCACCCAGCGGTTGTGGTAGTTCTTCTCGGTGTCGCTGAACACGGGGAACAACATCCGCTCCGACTTGGGCAACGACTTGTGATGCTGGCGTAGCGCCCTGGCAACTTCTGACGGCAGGACAATCGAGCGGTACGTGATGTCCTCCGTTTTGGACTGCTTCTTCGAGCCGACGATGATCGTCCCTCGCCTGGGATCGAAGTCCTGCTTCCTGATGAGCACCAACTCCTTGCGCCGCACACCCGTGGAGCATACCAGCATCAGGGGCAAGACCAGCTCAGGTTCCTTCTCGCGAGCCAAGTCGATGAGACTCTTGATGTCCTTCTGGGTGAGCACCATCCTCAGCTTCATCTCGTTGAGGAACGCCTCACGCTCGGCGCTGTTCTTGAAGGTGTGGCTGGCGATCAAGGCGTCGATGTCGGACTTCCACTCGAACCGTTTCTGCCGTTGGGTCTTGATGGCAGGCCAGCGGTTGATGGGGTTGGACGGGATGAGTTTATTATCGATGCCCCAGGTGAGGGCTGCCTTCAGGCTGCCGAGTTCCTTCTTGATCGACGTACCGCCGACCGACTTGGCTCGATGCTTGTGGTATTGCTCCAGCTCGTCGGGGGTCAGGGTCATCACCCGGCGGTCCTCGCCGAAGAAGTCGCGGATGCGCTTCAGCCACAAGTTGGTGTTGTACTGCTGGTCGGAGCCAACGGTGGATTTCAGACGGGCCAGGTAGCCGTCTAGTAGTTCCGCCATGGTGAGCGGGTTGTCTTCGGTGGCGGTGCCGAGTTTGGCCGTGACTTCAGGGGAGCCGAACAGGACATCAACGATGGAGATGCCCTCAGCCAGCAATCTGGAGGCTACGGCACTTTCCCCACGACGGATGCGGGCGAGTTGTTCATCGGCGTCCTTCTTGATCGCCTGGGCCGCTTGTTCGTCATTCGTGCCGAGGGCTTTGATGTGGGACTTGCCTTTCCACTTGAAGGAGAGGGCGTAGTTGCCGCTGGCTCGTTTTCGGAGGAATGCCATGACCGTCATCCGATTCCTGCCACGCCCGTCGATCCCTGCTTGGGGGTGGCGCAGGCCAGTGTAGGCGGTGTGGGCAGGCACGCCAAGTGCGATGTAAGTGATTGTTGTTCAGGGGATTACGACAAGAAGAGAAAAGAGAAGTAACTTGATGGCCTCTTGTCGGACGGCTGGCGCAGACTTCGAAACTGGGCCAGCGTGGCCTGGTCGCCGAAGTCCTCATCTGCATTGGTGAACTTCTCTTGTGCGGTCCGCTCTTCGGCGATTGTGTCGTGGGCGGTCACCGGCTACCTTATCGGAACAGATCACGGTGGAGGCGGACGGCGGTCTGCTCGTAACCAGACGCCGACCGTAGCGGATTGGGTACTAAGCATTGACTGCTCACCCGAGTATAACAAAAGGAGGTTTCAAGATGCGAAAGCAAACCCTGTGTGTCACCCTGCTAATCTGCCTTCCGATCCTAATCGCCGGAAGCTGGCTGGCCAGGGCAGGTGATCTCGATCCACCCGCTGGGCCGGTGGCTCCGACGATGAGAACTCTCGATGAGCTTTCAAGTGAAATCGGCGAAGTGAAGTTCGAGGTTGACAAGCTCGTTGTATCCAGTGGTAACATTGGCGCAATCGGATCCACGGCAGCTGCTGCCTGGAGTCAGGAGACCAAGACCTGGACCTCAGTCTCCGTGGGTAGTGGAGTCCAGGTCGTGGGGTCTGACTGATGGCCATCTTTGGTTTGGGCACAGTGGCAGACTTGCCTTGCCCCCTATTCGCAATCGAAATCGGTAGGCAGTTCGCGGCGGCGATCAGTCTCCAGATAGTTGAACACGAAGTAGAAAGGTTCTGTCGATGCAACGAATTGTCTTGACGGCACTGATGGCTTCCGTACTCCCCGTCGTAGTAGGCACGGGCCAATCCAACATCGACCCGACCCAGAGGAATGCCTGGGGAGAGAACATCGGTTGGACAAACTGGCGGGATGCAAACAGCAGCATTGATGGCGTGGCGGTTGCTGGATCATACCTGTCCGGCTTCGTCTGGGCTGAGAATGTCGGGTGGATCAACGTCGGCAACGGCCCTCCCGCTGACGGTATCCACTACGCCAATACCGACGACTCCGACTTCGGCGTGAATACCGATACCAACGGCGGCCTGTTCGGCCTTGCGTGGGGCGAGAACATCGGTTGGGTGAACTTCGATACCTCGTCGCTCGTCGATGATCGGTCCCGGTTCGACGCCTGCGAGCACGTGTTCTCCGGGTACGCCTGGGGTGAGAACATCGGATGGATCAACCTGGGGCACGTGAATCATTACGTGGCCGTTGGCCCCTGCGTCTTCGGCGACTATGACTGCGACGGCGACGTGGATCTGGACGACTTCGCCTCGTTTTCGTCGTTTCTCAGCGGCCCCGACGTGGCCGTAGATTGTCCCGCCCTTGACTCCGACGCCGGTGGCGATATCGACCTGAAAGACTTCGCCATGTTCCAACAGGAATTCACGGGGGCATCCCCGTAGGGCAACGAGACCGCGCCGACCGGGACTCTCACCTACCGCTGGAACTTTAGCGACAGCGAGCGTCGTCGGAGAGCCGACCACCGACCCCGACCACCCAGACCCGGCACAGATGGTGGCATCAACACGACACTTGGGAGGCCAGCACGCTGAACGACGCTACACGTCCCCTCTAACTGAGCCGCCAAGCCAAGCATCTCGCCAGTCGCTCTGCTCCTGCGGCCCGTTTCTACACGCCCATCCGGGCCACGATTCTCCAGTTTCCTGCCTCTTGGCCGCCGCCATACCCGCCATCAACCGCCAGCAGTGGTTTTGAGGGGGGTGGCGAAAGGGTGGCGCAGGGGTGGCGTTTGGGTGGCGCGCCAGGCATGCAAACAACAAGGACTCACGCCACTAGTGACGCAAGTCCTTTATTATCAGTTGGTTATGTAATGGGCGATACAGGACTTGAACCTGTGACCTCCTGCGTGTCGAGCAGGCGCTCTAGCCAACTGAGCTAATCGCCCCGGCGCAAACACCATTAGAGTACGTCGAGACGCGGCTGTCAACGGTGTCCGAAGGCGGGGAGTCGCCTTCGCGAGGGGATCGTCAGCCGTGGCCGCTCCGAGGCCGGTTATGACGCCCCGCTCGGCCTCCTGTCCAGGTGAGGCCATCTGACGCGATGCGCCGGTCCTGGGGAGTGAGGCGGGGACGCCGCCGGCTCTGATCAGCTACGGTGCATCGATTCTGCATTGCCACGCGGGAAGGCATCCGCGATCACATCGGCCCGGATGACGGACCCCACTGGACTCACGTCTGCCCTTCGGGTTTGGCATGGCGCCCGGTGTGAGGGAGGTCGGTCCAAAGGACGCGGAGGAGGGCGCACGTCTCCTCGTAGATACCGGGTGAGGTTGATTGGCGCGGGCCGGCGATGTTGAGCACTTCCGGCTGATACTTGGTTAGCCATTCGCGGATGCGGACGCGGGCATGCGCTTGGTCCTCCAAGGCGAGATCGACGTGTAGGACCGGTCTATTGTGTTGGTTGGCGGCGCGCTTGGTGAATGCGGAGCCTCCGGTCAACGGCCCCCTCGAGATGAGCAGCGTGGCGTCGGAGTGACAGACGTTGGCGAGGGTGCGGGCTTCGTAGTTTGCGGTGTGCATCTCGGTGAGCTGGTAGCGCGGATGGATCGGCCCGTCTTCGGCGCGCCGCCCTTTGGGGACGTAACCGCCGTGGGGAATGTCCAGCTCCCGGGCGACGTCGAGGGCGGCGCGGTCAACGCCGGTCTGTCCTCCGGATACGATCCTACGGATTCTCCAACACGGGTCAGTCACAGTGTTTGGGTGAGACTCTATGCCTGGCGGCCCACTGCGTCAACTGTGCTCTGCCGGACATCCTCGCCGTCTGCCGAGGTGTGAATTGGCAGCAGATCGAGGATAGGACCGCGTTGGCGTTGGGGAAGTTCAAGCCATGAACGGCAACTCTGCACCGCAAAGCAGAGCCCCCCGACAGTCCACTCGAAACGGTCCGGTGCTATGCAGAAACTCGCCCTCCGCAGAACGTTGGGTAGGTTTCCAGCTAATGAATCCGGAGCACAAGCGACATTTGCCGTGGAATACGCGATCCACTGTTCCAGTTGGGCAGCTGTTTCGCTACAATAGCGGTCGTGTGTCCGCCGGACGTAGCAGTTCGGTGCGACGCCGTCCCGTCTTGATCCGCGGTCTTATGCGGCGCCTCCGGCTGCTCCGAGGCAGAGAGAAGGAAGGGGATTCCACATGAAGCTCTCGTGGTTCCGTAGGCAGGTGCGTTGTCTCACCGCAGGTTCTTCAGGGACGCGGGGGCGCGCCGTCATCTCCGAAGGCTGCGTGTCCGGCGCGGCCGTGGCGATCGTGCTCGGGCTGGTTTGGGGTAGTCCGGCGGCGGTGGCGGACGCGCTGTTTCCGCAGAAGCAAGCGTTCGGCGTGGGGGACTACCCCCAATCCGTTGCGATCGCCGATCTGGACGGTGACGGCGACGCCGACCTAGCCGTGGCGAATCATGATGACGACAACGTCTCGATACTGCTGGGCAGAGGCGACGGGACGTTTGCGGCCGACGTTACCTATGGTGTGGGGTCTGCGCCTGCTTCGGTTGCGACCGCCGATCTGGACGGCGACGGCGATGCCGACTTGGTTACGGCGAATGCAGATGACCAGGACGTCTCTGTCCTGCTGAACCACGGCGATGGGACGTTCGCCGCTGAGACGACCTACGACGTGGGGAGTGGACCCCATACGGTTGCGGTCGCTGACCTGGACGGCGATGGCGACGCGGACCTGGCCGTGGTGAGCGAGGGGCGTCACCCATCTTGGGACGGCACAGTATCGATTCTGTTGGGCGGCGGGGACGGAACGTTTGCGGATGATGTGACCTACGACGCGGGGTCTGGCCCCATCTCTGTTGCGATTGCCGACCTAGACGGCGACGGCAACACCGACCTAGCCGTGGCGAACGAGAGGAGTGACAACGTCTCAATCCTGTTGGGTAGCGGCGACGGGACGTTTGCGGCCCAGGTGACCTACAGCGCAGGGGATGCTCCGCTGTCGGTTGCGATCGCCGATCTGGACGGTGACGGCGACGAAGACTTGGTTGTGGCGGACTGGGGTTCTGCCCCATCTTGGGAGGGCACCGTCTCGATCTTGCTGAATCAAGGCGACGGGACTTTTGCGGCCAACCTGACTTACGGAGCAGCGTATGGTCCCGAAGCGATTGCGATCGCCGATCTGGACGGCGACGGTGATGCCGACCTTGCCGTCGCGGCCAATTGGAGAAACAACGTTACGGTCTTTTCGAACCACGGCGACGGAACGTTTGCGGTCGACGTGGTCTACAGTGTGGGGGATGGCCCCTCTTCGATTGCGACCGCCGATCTGAACGGTGACGGCAAAGCCGACCTAGCCGTCACGAACGCCAGGAGCGACGATGTCTCAATCGTGTTGGGGGGCGGCGATGGAACTTTTTCGGTCGACGTGGTCCTCAGCGTGGGAGATAGGCCGTCTTCTCTTGCGATCGCCGACCTGGACGGTGACGGCAACGCCGACCTATCCGTCGCGAACACCTGGAGCAACAATGTCTCAATCGTGCTGGGGGGCGGCGATGGAACGTTTGCGGAGGACGTAACCTACGACGCGGGGAATGGTCCCGAAGAGATTGCGGTCGCCGACCTGAACGGTGACGGTAGCGCTGACCTTGCTGTTACAAATCGGAGTGACGACATTGTTTCGATCCTACTGAACCGCGGTGACGGGACGTTCGCACGCCGGGCAGCCTACGCCACGTGGGATGGCCCCAGGTCGATCGCGATCGCCGATCTGGACGGTGACGGCGATGCCGACCTGGCCGTGGCACACCGCCATGTCAAGAGCGTCTCGATCCTGCCGGGGAACGGCGACGGATCCTTTGCGGCTGGTGTAGGCTATGAAACAGGATTCGGACCTGTCTCGGTCGCGATCACCGATCTGGACGGCAACGGCGATGCCGACCTGGCCGTGGCGAACGTCTACGACGACACCGTCTCGATCCTGTTGAACCACGGTGATGGGACCTTCGCGGATCGGGCTGCGTACGCTGTTGGGGAGTATCCCTGCTCGATAGCAGTCTCAGATCTGGACGGCAACGGCGACGCCGACCTGGCAGTAGCGAACCAGGATGACGACAGCGTCTCGATCCTGCTGAACCACGGCGACGGGACATTCGCGGCCCATGTGACTTACGGCGTGGGGGAATACCCGTCGTCGGTTTCAATCTCCGATCTGGACGGCGACGGTGACGCTGACCTGGCCGTGGCGAACGAGCTGAGCGACAACGTCTCGATCCTGCTGGGGAGCGGCGTCGGGACATTCACGCCCTACGTGACCTACAGTGTGGGGTATTCACCTTGCTCGATTGCATCCGCCGATCTGAATGGTGACGGCTACGTTGACCTAGCCGTAGCGAATCGCTCCAGAGACTCCGTTTCGATTCTGCTGAATCAGTCAGGGGGATGTAACAACAACCATATCCCCGACGAATGCGACCTCGACTGCGGCACCAACGGTGGGTCCTGCGACGTCCCCGGCTGCGGCCAGAGCAAAGACTGCAACGCCAACAACACCCCCGACGAATGCGACATCAACCGAAACGCCAGCCAGGACTGCAACGCCAACGAGATCCCGGATGAGTGCGATGCCTCTGGGAGCACCAGCCAGGACTGCAACACCAACGCGGTTCCGGACGAATGTGAGATGGCCGCCGGTACGAGTGCGGACTGCAACAGTAACGGAATCCCCGATGAGTGCGAAATCGCCGCGATCCACGATTGCTGCGCGGCTGCACACGGAGCCGGTTGCAGCGATCCAGTCATCGAAGCGTGCGTGTGCGCTTGGGATCCCTACTGCTGCGAAACGGATTGGGACCGTATCTGCGCCGGTCTGGTCACCCATAACGGGTGCGGATCCTGCGACATGGTCAATGACTGCAACGCGAACGGTACGCTCGACGAATGCGAGGAGGACTGCAACGCCAACGACGTAGCGGACGGTTGCGACATCTCCGCGGGGACGAGCCGGGACTGTCAATCCAACGGTACGCCGGACGAGTGCGAGGTCATGCCTCCCGATACGAACTGCTGCGTATCGCGTAACGAGCTCGGCTGTGACTCGCCGGCGATTTCGGCGTGTGTGTGCTCGATCGATCCATATTGTTGCGCGATGGAATGGGATCGTACGTGCGTCGAGGAAGTCACCAGCGAAGGGTGCGGCGAATGCGACAACGACTGCAACTTGAACGGAACGCCCGACGAATGTGACCCGGACCTCGACGATGACGGGAGACCGGATGACTGCGACCCGGACGTGGACGGTGATGGCGTCCCCGATGATGAGGATGCCTGCGACTCCACGCACCCGGGCGCCGCGGTCAACCCTTCGGGCGGCCCGATGGGCGATGTGAACGACGATTGTCAGGTCACCTTGGCTGACTACCTCTTCTTCGAGACGTGCCTGCGGTCCTCCGGTCCGGGAAGCAGTTCCGGGTTCCAGGATTGCCTGGACGTGTTCGACTTCGATGGCGACGAAGACGTCGATCTCCGGGACTTCGGTTCTTTCAATGTGGCGTTCGGCCAGGGTACGCCCGCGTCCATTCGGAGTATTCCCGGGCGGAGGTAGCACCGGCCACGCGCCTGCGTCCTCGACGATACGCGAGCTGCCCTCATCCTGCTCGTGCCTCGGGGACTACCATGGCCAATGCCATTTGCCCCCGGCGGCCGACGACCCGACGACGGCCTTCGAAGAGTTCGGCTCCCTGGAGATTCGTCCACAGCACGTCCGAGGTTGACGCCCCACGCGTAGCCCGGACCGCCTCCCAGCCACGGTCACCCCACGGTGTCGCAGCAGACCTCGGTCGCGCGGTCTTCCAGCCTCAGGCGGATCAACACTGGTAAAAAAAGGAAGGGCCACCAGTGGTGGCCCTGTGATTTCAAATGCTATGTCGTGGTTTAGTAGCGGTCTCTGCGACCACCACCACCGCCACCGCCACCACCGTAGCCGCCGCCACCGCCGTAGCCACCACGGCCGCCGCCGCCGCCGCTACGCGGCTCGCGGGGCTTGGCTTCGTTGACGGTGAGAGCCCGGCCACCATGCTCCTGGCCGTTCAAAGCCGAGATCGCGGCTTGAGCCTCCGAATCGGAGTTCATCTCCACGAATCCGAACCCTTTGCTCTGGCCCGTGCTCCGGTCCATGATGACTTCCGCGCTCTGCACGGTGCCGTGCGCCGACAGCATCGCCTCCAGATCCGAGCTGCTGACATCGTAGCTGAGGTTCCCAATATACAGTTTCTTACCCATCGCTATCTCCTGTCGATGGCATTCCCGACCCACTGTTTGGCTTTCAGGGTCGTATGTGAAAGTGGCCGACGTTCCGGCCTAAAAAGGAAGGAAGACGATCTCGGCAATGTTATCCAGACTTGGGTAGCCAACGTCAGGGCACGTACCTCGCTCGACAAACCAACCGACCGTAGAATATCCAGGATTCTGCACGAGTCAACCCCGCCCTTAGCCCAGGCGCCTGTGGTTTCCCGCTGCGACACCAGCGGGACCATGCCTCAGACACGTTGCCGCTGAAGCAGTCTTCGCGTCGTCACCGGCCGTAACTCGCTACGTAGCAGCAACTTACGCAATTATTGGCGCAGTCACCAGCCTCGCCTACACTTGACTGCTGTCCCCCCGCGAGAACTCGGCGTGGACGGCAAGATTCGGATCGCAGTCACATTTTCCCGTGAAAACGAGCCAGCGCGGGATTATCCCTCGCCTTTTGGTGGAAGGGGGAGTCGCTATTCGGAGATAGGTCCGGACCATGCCCATGCCGATTCTCGCGCGACGACGGCATCGAGTTCAAGCGGGGACCCGCCGTCTGCAAAGCCTCCCTGGCCATCCTGGTCGCGTGCGTCGCCTCGCCCACGTTCGTCTCTTGGGTTGCCCCGATGGAGAAAACGATGCATCAGCGAATCGCACAGTTTGCCGTGACGGTACTCGACTACGACGACGCCATCGGTTTCTACGTCGAGAAACTGGGCTTCACCCTCCTGGAGGACACCGATCTCGGTGGCGGGAAGCGGTGGGTTCGGGTTCGTCCCCCCGGGACGGCGGAAGCCGCCATCCTGCTGGCCTGCGCGACCACCCCGGAGCAAGCAGCCAGCGTAGGTAACCAGACCGGAGGGCGCGTGTTCCTGTTTCTGGAAACAGACGACTTCTGGCGGGATTATGAAGCCCTGCGGTCCCGAGGCGTGCGCTTCGTTCGACCACCTTCTGAGGAATCCTACGGAACGGTCGCCGTCTTTGAGGATCTCTACGGCAACAAGTTCGATCTGATCCAGCCGCGTGGCTCCGCCGACTGTCGTCCCCAGGAAGTGCGTTCGTAGGATCGTCCATCCCAGGTTCTGCGCCTTGCGCCATCCGACTACCTCGATCCTGGTGTCGCCGTGCAAAGCCTGGAACCGAATCGTGGAGTGCGTGGGTCACCTGGACCAACGAACCACCCAGCGGTACATTCACTTCATGCCCAAGGAAGAGCGGGAGACGGACGACTTGATCCCCACCTGAGTTGTGAAGCTTCCGGCGAAACACCGGCGTGAGGCTGCACACGAGCAAGAACGCCGGTTTGAGAGATGGGAATGGCGCCGAGTAGTTTCAAAGAGCTGGATTACGGCATGACGCCGCTGGGGGAGCTGACCCTGCGGCGGCGAGAAGTGCTGTCGCTCGACGGAATCGAGGTATTCGAGGTCAAGCTCGATGGACAGTTCCTCATGTCCAGCCTGGTCAACGACGCCGAGATCGCCCTGGCCACCTTCGCCCTGCCCCTCCTGGCCTACACCGCATGCGATGTGCTCGTGGGTGGATTGGGATTGGGCTACACCCCCAAGGCTGCCCTGGACTCCGGCAACGTTCGATCGGTAACGGTGATCGAGTACCTGGCCCGGGTCATAGATTGGCACCGTCGCGGACTGGTTCCACTGGCTCGGCAACTCACCGATGACCCCAGATGCAGCCTGATCCAGGGCGACTTCTTCGCCACCATCGATCCACCGACAACGGACCACGTCCGGGAGCGCCCAGGGGACGATACCCAGCTTACCTCGGACCGGTTCCATGCCATTCTGTTGGACATCGATCATTCGCCGCAGTGCCTGCTCCAGCCGAGCCACGCCGCGTTCTACACGCCCACAGGCCTGCGGCGTTTGACTGACCGCCTCCATCCGGGCGGGATCTTTGCCCTGTGGTCGGCTGATCCACCTGAGGGAGCCTTCGTGGACGGTCTGGAATCCGCTTTTTCAAGCGTCCAGGTCCACGAATCGAAGTTCTACAATCCGCTCCTGAATGAGGATGACGTGAACTACATCTTCGTTGCCCGGCTCGACTGAACCGGACTTGGTGGCGATCAGCGGGGGGGATCGGGCGAAACAGAGAAGCGTGGGTACAGGGAGGTAGGTGCGGGGAGCTGAGGGCTACTCTTCACTCTCCTCCTCATCATCTTCTTCCTCCTCGCCCTCCTCTTCGTACGCGCCTTCGGCGTAGTCGTCCTCGTCCCCTTCTTCCTCCTCCTCCTCTTCATCATCCGCGGCGTAGCCTTCCTGCAGCTCCGTAGCGGTACGTTGCTTGATGGCGTCCCACTCGTCCGCGGTCAACAGCACCTCGCGGGCCACCGAGCCCTTGTAGGCTCCGATGATCCCCGCATCAGCCATCATCTCGATCAGCCGCGAAGCCCGCGAGTACCCCACCGCCAGGCGCCGCTGCAACAAACTCACGCTGCCGCGCCCGCTCTCGATGATGAGCTCCACCGCATCGTCAAAGAGTTCGTCCTTCTCCCGGGCAGAGCCAGCCCCAGCCCCGGGAAGCTGAATGAGCTGCGGATGGAACTCCGGCTCGGACCGCTCCGCGAGGAAGTCGATAATCGCGTGCAGTTCGTCGTCGTCGAGGAAAGTGCCCTGGGCCCGGAGCAGCTTGGCTGACCCCGGCGGGAGGAACAGCATGTCGCCTTGGCCCATCAGCACCTCGGCACCGTTCTGGTCCAGCACGATGCGCGAGTCCATCCGCGAAGCCACCCGAAACGCGATCCGGCAGGGCATGTTGCTCTTGATCAGTCCGGTGACCACTTTGGCTTCGGGACGCTGGGTGGCGACCACAATGTGAATCCCGATCGCCCGCGACTTCTGAGCCAACCGCGACAGGAAGTGCTCCACTTCCTTGGGCGACGTCATCATCAGGTCCGCCAGCTCGTCGATGACGATGACTACATAGGGAATGTGCTTGGGTATCCGGGCGCGCTCCGCGTCACTGGTCGGCTTGAAGCGCTCCTCGATATCCTCGGGGGTGAGCTGGTTGTACGCCTTGATATTGCGCACGCCCGCTTCGGCAAGCAGCTCGTAGCGCTCATCCATCTTGGTCACCGCCCACTCCAGGATGGCTTGGGCCCGGTTGAGGTCGGTGACAATCGGTGACATCAGATGGGGAATGCCTTTGAACTGGCTCATCTCCACCATCTTCGGATCCACCAGGATCATCTTGCACCGATCCGGTCGCTGGGTCATCAGAATACTGGCGATGATCGAGTTCAGGCACACGCTCTTGCCCGAGCCGGTGGTGCCCGCGATGAGCAGATGGGGCATCCGGGTCAGGTCCGCGATCAGAGCGTCCCCTCCAGCATCCTTACCCAGCAGCAGCGGTAGCCCCATCTTCTGGGCTTGACGCCCCCCCATGGTCAGCAACTCCCGCAGACGGACAACCTCCTTCTCCACGTTGGGCACTTCAACACCGACGGTGTTCTTCCCGGGTATCGGAGCCACGACGCGGATCGCCGGCGCACGCAGCGCCCGGGCGATGTCGTTGGATAGCGAGGAGATCTGCGACACCTTGATGCCCGGAGCCAACGACAGCTCATACATCGTGATCACTGGCCCGGTGTCGATCTCCACCACGCGAGCGTCCAGCCGAAACTCGCTCAGGGTCTGTTCGAGCACTCGAGCCTTGCCCCGCACCGCCGACTCCTGCTGGGCGGAGAACGAGTACTCCGGCTCCCCCAGGAGATTGACCGGCGGGAAAAGCCACTCACCAATGGCCCGGGGGTAGGCTTCGGTCAACGGTGGCGGATCGCGTCGTCTGGGAATCTTGACCACTGGATCGCGATCCTCTCCGTCTGCATCCTCCTCCGCCGGTCGGCTCTTGGTCCGGCGCCGTTCCGTGCCTTTGGCCCCCGGCTTCGGCGTCGGGTTCGCATCCTCAACCGCCGCGTCCTTCGTGTCCTTCTCCTCCTCGATCGCCGCCGGCGGAGCGTCTTCGAAGAGCGTCCCCTGCTCGGAGACACCGGAGCGCTCCGCACGCTTGCCCGCAGCATTGATCTTGATGTCCCGCACCGGCTCGGACCCGCCGGAGGTGCTTCGCTCCGCGGTGAGCGCCGCCGCGGACGTCGATGCCTGAGCCACCGCCCCGGCGGCCACGTCCCGCGCCCGTACCAGGGCATCACCCGACGCCCAAGCCGCACGCTTCACCATGCCCGGAAACCGCAGCACCCAGCCCTCAGCGGTCAGCACCAGACCCACGAAGAAGCCGTACACCAGGATCAGCACCGTACCCAGACCGGAGAAGTGGCTCTGGAGCAGATCGCCGACCCCCGCCCCCAGCACGCCACCATCCCCCTCGGGCAGCGTGTTCGCCCCGCCCGCAGACACCAGATGTACCGACACCGCCGTAGCAGAGCAGAGCAGCACCAATCCGAAGGCCCGCTGGAGGAAGTGCGGAATCCGCCCATTCACCAGCCACAGCACCGCAGCCATGCTCGCGAACAGAATCAGCGGGTAGGCCCCGTCCCCGATGAGGTAGAACGTTCCGTACGCCACCAAGCCTCCGACACGACCGCACGCGTTATCCGCGGGGTCGTTGTTCGGATACTGGTGGGGGCTAGGCCAGTCGCCGACGCTGAACGTCAGCAGAGATGCCCAGACAAACAGGCACACCACGCACAGGAAGATCGGCCAGATCAGACGACGCGGTCGCTCTGGGGGGTTACGTCGAGACATCAAACCTCACTGCCACGAGGGCCATCGACACCGCGCAGCCGAACCGTCCCGGGCGAATCCACAGATTCGCCCCCAGTGCCTGCCCAAGGGACCCTAACCGTGGGCGCACCTTGGCTGACAGCACTGAGAACCGCGCTTTTAGTATTATCGGCTGTTCTCGTCCGAACCCTCAAGCTCAACTGACCGGCCT
>JAAEQG010001672.1 GCA_024231775.1 bacterium | reverse complement strand
TCGAAGGTGCGACACATCCCATTGACCAAGCTGCTTCCCCATCCCGACAATCCGAACCGGATGAGCCGAGCGGCTTTCAGCAAGCTCATGCGACACATCAAGCGGACGGGCCGCTACGAGCCGCTGGTGGTGCGTCCTCACCCCGACCGAGCAGGCTGCTTCCAGATTATCAACGGACATCATCGTTGCCAGGCGCTGGACAAGCTCAGTCACCAGACGGCCCAGGTTGTGGTCTGGGACATCGACAACGAGCAGACCGACCTCCTGCTGACCACGCTGAACCGACTGGGCGGGCGTGACATGCTGGATAAGAAACTCGCGTTGCTCAGGAGACTGAACCGGCGGATGACCACGCGAAAGCTCGCCAGGCTCGTCCCCCAGACGCGGGGCCAGCTCGAACGGCTCATCGCGCGAAAGCCCCTGTCGCGAGCCCCCGCCAAGAGCGCCGAAGCATTCGCGGTGCCCCTGGTCTTCTTCGTGAGCAAGGACCAACAGCGCACGATCGAAGCGGCGCTATCCGAAGCGCCCATCGCGACCGATGCAACGACCCGGGCCCGACGACGCGCCGCCGCTCTGACCAGCATCGCGGCACAGAGCGTCCAACAAGGAGAGTCGTAGAATGGGTGGCAGCCTCAAGACGCAGCGCAGCGAAGCCTTGGGGATGGCTCGCGGGAACGGGAACAACCACGACACTGTCCCATCCACCATCCCCAAGTCCTGCGGACTTGAGGCTGCCACCCAAAGAAGATTACAGATCAGGAGGCGTTATGAGTCACGGCTATATCATGCTGCGACGCAGCGATGCGACGTACGAACTGCTGAAGGATCCCAACGCGTTCATCCTGCTGACCGTGATCGCGCTGCGGGCCAAGCGGACGAACGTCTTCAGCGTCTACGGTCTGAAAACAGGCCAGGCCTTGGTCGGGGACTTCCAGGCCTACGGCCTGACACGGGGACAGTACCGGGCCGCGAAAGCTCGACTGAAACGCTACGGCCTGGCCG
>JAAEQG010001671.1 GCA_024231775.1 bacterium | reverse complement strand
TATAACCCAACTGGGGGAAGGCGTGTTTGGTGTGGACCTCGCGACTAATAGGTCGCTCGGAACGGGCGAGTCAGCCCGGCGGATCGTGCAGGGTGGTAGTACGCTGGTCATCATCGCAGGAGGGCCAAGAGCGCTCCGCAGTGCACGAGCTCGGCCCGCGCTCGTGCGACAACCGCAATTGGTGGAGCGGTTCCCAGCCATTAGTAGCACCGGCGAGGTAAACATCCTCAACGTTGTTCGGCGGGGCGTGGTTCTAACAGCGGAAGAGGCTACGGCCGGAGTCCGGGCGCCGGCGCCGGCGATGACCTTAGCCGAGGCGCGCTTCGTGGGTGCGGTTCTCAGGGCGGCTACGGCTGAAGGAGGTGCGATTCCCGTTCGCGCTGGGCAAGTTGGCGTGGCTCGCGCCCTCGTCGATTTCGAGCGCGCGGGCTTTGGATTTCTAGGCGAGGAGATTACTATGGAAACGGCAGCGGCGCGAACGCGGATCGATTTGTTCATGGAAGCGCCGGAGCTTGGAGGGATTGTCCCGGGGACTGCCGTCCGTGTCGGCGCGCTCGAACAGCTCTTCGTCGAGGTGAAGACCGGAAGTGGGCGTCTATCGACGAATCAGCAGCTCGCCTTTCCGGTTATCCGACAGCAGGGCGGGATACCGCGAGGAGCGCGGGCGGGCCAAGCGCGACTTCCGGTCGGCCAGCAGAGCAAGCGATATACAGTGATCATCATCAGGCGATGACGAGACCATGTCGAACCGTAAGCTACTGTATCGTGAAGTCTTCAGGCTCATCCAAGAGTCGCTTTGCGCCCATGGTATGGGCAAGTGGAAGCAGGGCGTTTTCACACGAGGTATCAGAGAGGGGGTTACTGGAATCGTCGGCCTCAACACGGCCACGAAGTATGACTTTCATATCAACCCGATCATTGGCGTGCGGTACGAACCGCTTGAGCGACTGGTGGTGGGATTGGAGGGACGAGAGTTCGTTCCCTACAACGGAGATACTATCGCCCGACCCATTGGATACCTTTCCGAATCGCGGGAATACAAAACCTGGTCTTTCGAGGAAGGCGAGGACAATGCCGCCGTGGTGGCCGACATGGTGCACGAGATTGCCACCGTTGGCTTCCGGTACATGGAAGACAACAGCACGCTTGAGCAGATGTGTGAGCGGATCGCGGTTGACCATCACTTCATCATGCACTCGGACGTGTATCAGTTGCCTGTTGGCTACCTGATGCTGGGGCGCTACGACGATGCGGAACGAGTCGTTCGCAAGCACCTGGATGAGATCGCGGCCCACAAGCCCCCGACCATCGAAGAGCACGAAGCCGCGCAAGGCGAGAAGTTGCTCCCGGAAGTGATTGCGTATTTGCAGAAGACGAAGGACCAGCCCATCCCGGCCCATGAAGACTATCGCCGCTTTGCGAAGGCGTTCTTCGAGAAACTTGAAGCCGCGCGCCGCGGTATTGACCCGTTGGCGTCTCTGACCACCGATTGAGCCAGCTCTCCCAGGAGCGTGCGCGACCCTGCTCTCGACGCGCTCGTTAGCCCCGCTGGGATCGGACGACGTGGACCGGACATCATCGGTCGAGGTGCGATGCAGGGCATCCGTTTGGACGTAACCACAGTCAGCCCTCGTGCGAGGGCGGAGCATCTTGCCCGACCGTATGGTCAGGATCTTATCATCATCACGTATGAGCGACCGGCAGACTTTCTGGTGTTTCCGCGATGACGCGCGTGTTCGAGAAGCAGACTTTCGTGGGGTTTCGCGATCGGGATTCGCGTCGTACGTTTACCGACATCGAGTTTCGCCGCTGTACGTTCGTCGACGGTCATGTCTCAATCACGGATGATCCAGCGCTGCGCTCGACGATCCGTCGAGTGCGTCTTATTGACTGCGTGCGAAAGCGAGATCCGGCTGGGCTGGGATGCCCAGTGATCGAGGACTGTCTGGTTGAGAACCTGAAGACGGAAGATCTGATGCTGACCTGGGGAGCTGTTTTCAAACACGTCACACTGAAGGGCCGCATCGGCCGAATCATGCTCAACAACCACGTTGCACCGGTAGCCAGCGGCACCAGGGCCCGAGAGCAGGCGTTTCTAGACGCCAATGCGGAGTACTACGCGACGGTTGACTGGGCACTGGACATCAGCAAAGCCGAATTCCAGGAATGCGACATTCGCGGAATCCCGGCCCACCTAATCCGCCGCGATCCCGAAACGCAGGTGGTCGTCACGCGCGAGCGCGCCCTGACGGGCAGACACCGACGGCTTGATTTCCCAGATCCGATCCGACTGTGGCCGAGTTGGATCGACGGCTTCCTAGAGGACGGCGACCCGGCGGTTGTCCTCGTGGCGCCGAAACGCTCCAAACACTTTCGCGACCTGCTCATAGGGCTCGACATGCTACGTAAGGTAGGCGTAGCCGAGCAGGATTAGTGTGCGACTGGCTCACCCAAGACCAGTTAGTTGGCAACGCTGACGGCTCGGTGATCGAGCGTTTGGACTACTCCTCCGGCGGCGACTTCGGCGGCGGGGGGGGCGGTCCGGAGCCCGGCGACTACTACTTCGACTCCGACGAAGATGGTGACGTGGACCTGGCTGACTACGCCGATTTCCGGGGGTGCCTGCTCGGACCGGTTGACGATTCTGGTCCAGCCTGTGACCGGCACGACTGGTGGGGCGACTTCGACGTGGACCTGGCTGACCACGCCGCCTTCCAGCTCTGCTTCAGCGGAGCGGGGGCTACGCCTCCGCAGGAGTGCCTGCTCAGCGAAGGTCCGTGCGCGGTCTTCTT
>JAAEQG010001670.1 GCA_024231775.1 bacterium | reverse complement strand
TAGGCCACGACCCCCGTGAGAGACTCAAGCCCATCAACGCGCTGAGGATCCACCGCCCCAACACTGGCCTGGAACTGCGCCGCATGTTGGGGGCCGCTGTCGTGGACGGTTACCGTGTCCTGCAGCACGACGCCCACGACGAGAACAACTTGGTCAGCCTGGGGCGGACCCGTTTTGGGCACGAAATCCTCGTCAACCGCGCGTATGCCGAGGCTACGGTCAAGATTCTGACCGGTTTCATCGAACCGCACTTTTTCGCCGGTTTCAGCGGCGGCCCCAAGGCGGTCTTGCCCGGCGTGGCGGGCGCTCGTCTGGTGCTGGAGAATCACAGCACGGCCATGCTCGACGATCCCGGCGCGACGTGGGGTGTGACGGACGGCAACCCGGTGTGGGAAGAGATGTTGGAGACGGCGTTGGCAACCGCGCCCACGTTCCTGCTCAACGTGACGCTCAACCGGGAGCGGGCCATCACCGGCGTCTATGCGGGAGACCTGCGAACGGCACACCGGGCGGGGACTGCCGCCGTCCGCCAGACGGCGATGGCGGCGGTGGACGCGCCTTTTGATATTGTCATCACCACCAATTCGGGCTACCCGCTCGATATGAATCTATACCAGTCGGTCAAGGGCATGTCGGCGGCGGCGCAGGTGGTGCGCCAGGGCGGCAGTATCATCGTCGCTGCCGAGTGCTGCGAGGGGATACCCGACTATGGGGAGTACAAGAACATCCTGCACATGGCGGACAGTCCCCAGGCGATGCTAGAGGTGCTGCGCCAGCCGGGCTTTTTGGTGATGGACCAGTGGGAGGCCCAGTTGCAGGCGCAGATCCAGCTTGTGGCCGACGTGTACGTCAAGAGTGGTTATCTATCGGACGAGGAGATTCGCGGCGCGCTGCTGGAGCCATGCCATCAGGTGGAGGAGACGCTGGCCGGGTTGCTGGATCGCTACGGGCCGGATGCCCGCGTTTGTGTTTTGCCGGAGGGGCCGCAGACGATACCTTACGTTGGGAATTCGTAACTACTACTCAAGCTATATCCGCACCGGATTCCCAGAATT
>JAAEQG010001669.1 GCA_024231775.1 bacterium | reverse complement strand
TGCGCAACACCGGTTACGTGTGGTACGCGCGCAGTGCGTCCGATTGCGGCGTCGTCACCAGCACCGAGCGGTCATTGACGATTGGCAATGGTCTGGTCTTTACCAAGCGCAGCTACAACTTTATCGTGGACCGAGACTATGACCAACGGGTGACCGTGGCGGTGCGCAACGAGGATAGCATCTCCCACACCCTGTTGCTGACCATCGAGGTGCCAACCGGGGACGATGAACTCATCGTCGGCTTTGTCGGTTCGGGGAGTGAGGACCAGGTCATCACCCTGGAACCGGGCGAGACGCGCGACGTCACCCTCGCCATCCACACCCAGGACGCGGAGCCTAACGGCGAATACGACCTGGTGGCCCACCTCATCGCCGACGGGGGAGCGGAACCGATCCTCGACTATGCCGGTGTCCGTGTCACGGTCTACGTGCCGGTGGTGGACTATACGTTGGAACAGATCGACTATGACCCGAGTACACTGGTGCGCACCTTCCGCGTCACCAACAACGGCAACTTTGCCCTCACCGATCTGGCCGTGGATTACGAGGTAGTGAGCGGCACGGGGGCCTTGCTCATCGCGCCCTCGCTCAACCACGCTCGACTAAAGGTCGGCGCGTCGCTCGAATTCTCCGCCATCCCCATCCTGGGCGAGAACTTTGACCAACTGAGCACCCGGCTGGTCGCCACGGCGGCCGGAGCCGAGCGCAGCGTGACGTTCGACGTGGCCTGCGAGGAGAATTGTGACGTCCTGCCGGGCCAGACGGAGAACGTGATGATGGAAGCCCGAAACGGCGACTGGTACTGCACCAACCGGCCCCAGATCACCACCTACGTGGACCTGCCGGGCGGCTTTCGCCGGACCAACGTGTCCAGCGCCGAACTGCGGGTGACCATCAAGAGCATGTGGCCGGGCGTGCGCCCCCACACCGCCGAGTTTTACGTCAACGGCTACCCGGTGGGCGGCTATTACGAGGTCGTCCCCGACGGCGTCTACATCTTTCACGTCGATCCGGCCTACCTGAACGAGACGCTAGCGGGCGTGAGCCGTAACGCCGTCACCATCGTCACCACGCACATGAACGGCGGCCACTACGTCGTCAGCACCGACGTGGCCCTCTCCATCTGCCTGACCGAGTACACCGAGTGGGTGTGCGCGGTGGACCAGACCCAGGCCGACGAGATCGTCTCTGGCCGCAGCTATCTCATCCCTGCCGCCGACGCCATCACGACCCACATCCTGGAGCCGCGCGACGGCGACCGTTTCCCGGTCGGCTCTACGATAAAAGTCAGCGCCCAGGTCACCGACAGCCTCGACAGCGGCCGCATCTATGCCGTCATCGGTTCTGCCGACAATGACAATGGCGGACTGATGCTCTACGACGACGGCGGCCACGGCGATGGCCTGGCGGGCGACGGAACCTACGCCAACACCTGGACGCCCCTCGCCCCCGGCCAGACGACGCTCACCGTCGAGGCGGGCAACTGCCAGATCGCCGGTTCCGACAGCGCCACGATACGCATATACACGGACGAGTCGCGGATAGACCTGGCCCACGGCGTGCCCACCAGCGGCGCAATCGCCCTGGACGCCACCTTCTCACACCCGCCGCTCACCGGCACTGTCGGCATCGAGGACGTGACCTACAACTGGACATACGTGCTCTCGCAGACGGAGCGCACGCGGGTCACCACCTTTGACGTCGCGCTGCCCGGAATGCGACCGGGAGAAGTGCGCCAGGTCGGCAGCGGCACGGTGGTCAGCTACACTACTGCGGGCGGCCATGGTGTGGCGACACTGCCGCCGTTGTACGTGGCGGCAGCGCACCTGGTGTCCATCGCCCCACCCATCCGCGAGACCAACCCCGGCGGAGCGGCGAGCTACCAGGTGACGCTCTACAACCCGCAGACCAGCGCCGATGTGTTCACACTCGCGCTCGAAGGACTGCCCTCCGGCTGGACGACCGGGACCTTTAGCGTGCCCATCGGCGCGGGCGCACAAGTGGTCGTGCCGGTGACCGTGTCGGTTCCCGCCGACGCTGTGTTGGACGACTATGTCTTTGCCGCCACGGTGGAAACATCCTCCGGCGGCCAGGACAGCGCCCAGGCCCGGTTGACGGTCGCCGATATGGTAGAGATGTCCATCGCGCCGCCTCTCCACAGCGCGGGCAACGGCGAGACAGTCGCCTACACCATCACCGTCACCAATCTGGAGACCGTATCCCGCACCTACACGCTGTTCGTCGGCGATGGCCTGGCGGGCAACGGGATAAACTTGCCCGCCACCATCGACGTGGGCGCGGGAGCTTTTGCCACCGCCGAGATGCGGGTCACCGCGTTGGACATCAAGGGGCTGTATCCCTTCCGCGTCACCGCTGCTTGCGAGGACGCGGCGGCGGGCCAGACCGTCCAGGCCGGGGCCGAGGCGGCGCTGATCGTTCTCAGCGAGTTGGGCGTCAAAGCGGGCATCGATCCGGGCTTGGCCACCGGCGGGCAAGACTCGCCCGCTGCCTACACCCTGATCGTGACCAACACCGGCACGCTGGCGGACGTCTACGAACTAGAGATCGGTCTGCCCGATGGCTGGAGCGCCGAACTGAGCGCCAACAGCGCGCAGGTTTCCGAGGTCGAGTTGCCGCCTTATCTGTTCAACGCCGCGCCGTTGCAACTGGCCGTCATCCCGGCAGCGAACACGCCCGCCGGGACGTATACCTTTGTCGTCACCGCCACTTCGCAGACCTGTGGTGAGCTTTGTCGAACCGCCCATACACGCACACAGCCCCCGGCGACGGGCACGACCATAGTCTCACCGCGCGGGGTCAGCGACCAGAACGAACCGCAGAGCGCGACGATGGACCCGACAAGC
>JAAEQG010001668.1 GCA_024231775.1 bacterium | reverse complement strand
CGGGTATGGAAAATCAGCATTGACGCAGGCCTGAGTTGCCCCAACCTTGATGGCACGCTGGCTTCGGAAGGGTGCATTTTTTGTGACGCCAGGAGCTTCAGCCCAAGCCGTCGACTGGGGGGGGCCAGCCGGACCGTCACGGAACAGATCGCTGACGGAACGAGCCGCCTGCGGCGCCGCTACGGTGAGGCTGCCGGCGCGTTCATCGCGTATTTTCAGCCAGCGACCAACACCCACGGCCCGATTGACGACCTACTCCCTCTATGGCAGGAGGCCGCAAACCACCCGGAGATCGTCGGGCTGGTAGTGGGGACCCGGCCCGATTGCGCAAACGATGAAATCCTGGATGCCCTGAAAAGCGTCGCCGTCAACAAGTGGGTCTCGATCGAGTTTGGGCTCCAGTCGATCCACCAGCAATCGCTCGATTGGCTCCGCCGGGGGCACGATTTCCGCTGCTTCGAGGACTCGGTGACTCGCGCACGCGTTCGGGGCCTGCATGTGGGAGCCCACTTGATGCTCGGACTGCCCCACGAGACCCCCGACCAGATGGTCGAAACGGCCAGAGAAATGGCCCGACTCCAGGTCGACGCGGTGAAGCTCCACAATCTCTATGTCGTCCGCGACACCCCCCTTGCCGACCTTTGGGAGAAGGGAGAGCTTCGACTGCCAACTCAAGACGATTACGTTCAGCTACTGGCCGACTTCCTGGAACACCTCCCCCCCGAATGCGTGGTCGATCGGATCATCGGAGACGCTCCGCCCCAATACCTGCTCGCTCCTGAGTGGTGTCGGCACAAGGCGGCCATTAGGCACGCCGTCGAGGGGGAACTGGATCGGCGGGGGACCCAACAGGGCAGTCAATGCACCCCACCAGTTGATCCGCAGGGCCGG
>JAAEQG010001667.1 GCA_024231775.1 bacterium | reverse complement strand
TCAAGACGGCGGATCCACTCCGTCGCCAAGACCGCGCTTACCGGAGCTTCGCAGGCCCTCGGTTATCGGATGCACACGCCCCCCTCGACGGTGCTGCAGCCTGCGAGCTCATCTTTATTCTAACGGTTCGTTCGTACTGATCCAACGAGAATCCTGCACTCGGAAGGTCCGGAGGAACCGGCTGGCCATCGGCGCCGTCCGGCGTTAGAGTGCGACTGCTATGCATAAAGTGAAAACACATCAAGTGGTCGGCTACCGGCCAATAGCGTTGCTGTCGATGCTGGTGTTGCTTCCGCTGGCGGCGTGTCGAGGGCCGCTGGCGGGGCACGATCCGGTTCTCGTAGCTAGGTTGAATCCGGTACTGCACCGGCTGCATGAGAGCGGGGCGACCATAACTGCCCGGGTGCTCGAGCTCCCCTCCGGTCGCGAGCTGTACGCCGCCAACCTGGACGTACCGCATTTGCCCGCCAGCAACATGAAGCTGGTGACCAGCGCCGCCGGCCTGGATATGTTCGGCCCGGAGCACACCTTCAAGACTTACCTGGCGTTCGATGGGCAGGATCTCTGGCTGATCGGGACGGGCGATCCGGCGACTGGGGACGGGCGCATCGCCCAGCGATACGACAGAACCACCACAACGGTTCTCGACGAGTGGGTCCAGGCAATGCAGACTCGCGGCATTGCACGGGTTCCCGGCGATCTTCGCTACTATGACGGAGCGCTGGACTCCGAGCAGGTTCATCCTAGCTGGTGCCACGACGACCTAGCCCATTGGTACGCGGCGCCGGTGTCCGGGCTCAACTTCAACGACAACTGCGTGGACATTACCGTTTTTCCGACCGCGGACGGCGAACCCGCCGGATACCAGATAGTTCCTCCGACCCAGGACGTCGTAGTCATCAACGAGTGCGTCTCGGGCAAGTCCGTCAGGCCCAGCATTTCTCGGGTCCCATTTGCGGACATCTACGTGCTGGGCGGAGGCTGCACCAAGCGGAAGGCGCTCAAGAGCAAGCCCGTGCTTGATCCCGGGGCGTTCTTCGCGGACGCGCTGCGGACTCACCTGGCGGCTGCGGGAATCGTCATCGAGGGGGAGATCGTCTTCTCTCCCGAACCGTTGGACGGGGTGATGCCGCCTCCGGCGGAGAAGATCGTGGCCACACACGAGTCGGACATGATCGACGTGATGTGGCGAATCAACCAGAGCAGTCAGAACCTCTTCGCCGAGTGTTTGTGCAAGCTGACCGGGCAGGCCCACGCTCGGCGCCAAGGCCGGGCGATACCCGGATCATGGCCCGCCGGCGAAGTCGCCATTCGAGCGTTCCTCCGACACTATGGGATCGACGATCGGAACCTGGAGGTTGGTGATGGATCGGGCCTCAGTCGGCGAGACCGGGTGACCGCTCGGTTGATCACCGACATCCTTGCCCTGATGTTCGTCCATCCACATGCAGACGCGTATCAGGCCAGCCTCGCCGGGCCGGGGCGATCGGGCACCCTGGGCAGGCGGATGAAGAACCTGAGTGGACAGGTCTTCGCCAAGACCGGTTACATCCGTGGCGTTCGGGCGTTGAGTGGCTACGTGCGGGGACCGGACGATCGCTGGCTGTGCTTCTCGTTCATCTACAACGACATTCCTGCCAGTGTCAAACCGTACGAAGCTTTGCAGGACGAAGCCTGCGGGATCCTGGCGGAATGGCTGGGCACCGGGTCCGAGTGACCGGTCGCTCATACCGGATCCGGTCTTGACGTGCCGATGCGAGCTCTCTCCGTTCCGCAACCGTGGTGGAGCTGGTCAGTAAGATGTGGCGCCCGGCGCAACGGGAAGGACCAGCCGCGGATTGACGCGGATAGGGGTGTCCTCCAATCCGCGTTCATCCGTGTGTATCCGCGGCTCCATCAGTTCGATGCGGGCTCTGATCGGCAAGCTCAGACTGCGTCTCTCACGAGGTGGAACGCAGAGACGCAGAGCTCGCAGAGAAGAGGGGGGAAACGTCGAAACGTCTAAACATCGAAACATTGAGAAGTGTGAATGTTGAAGCGGGCGTTGCCTGCCTGGAGATTCGTCAGCAGGCCGGTTGGATCGACGAAGTGGGGCACTCGTTGCAGCATTGTGGTGGTAGCCGCCAAGAAGCACAGAAAGCACAAACCTTGTGCCTCTTGTGCATCTTCGTGGCCAGTTTGTCCCCCACATCGAGATTCGCCTGGAGGCGAATCAACGAGATGGGCCACCCAGTACAAGCAGTGGGGAGGACCAGCCGCGGATTAGCGCGGATGAACGCGGATAGGGGTGTTCTCCAATCCGCGTTGATCGGTGTGTATCCGCGGCTCCATAAGTCCTATGCGGGTTCTGATCGGCAAGCTCAAACCGTGTTTGGTACTATTCGTCACCCACAAGGGGTGACGCTACATCCATGATGCCCACAGGCGGCTCGACCTACGGTTGCAGAGGTGATGGGGCACCCGGTCCGTTCGTCCCCTACCTCGATATCCGCCCGTGGGTCGGATCAACGAGATGGGCCACCCGGCCTGCGGGGTTCTGGCGGAGTGGCTGGGCACCGGGTCCGAGTGACCGGTCGCTTCGACGAGCGCCAGCGGCGGGTAACCCCGGCGACGCCTACTTCGAGCGAACCTCTACTTCGGAAAGCTCGTCACTGCGGGCCGCAAGTTGGTAGGACAGATTCAGCAGATGCGCACGCATCGCCAACAGAGCGGCATCGAGTTGCGGATCGATGTCCGGGCGATCGTTGCTGTCGATTTCCTCTTCTTCGGCGGCTTCGTCCGGAGCGGCGCTGTCGTCGTCGTTGCCCGTCTCGTCAGCCGGGTCGCCGGTTGCCTCCGTCTTCGACGGCGCCGTGTCTTCGTCCTTTTCGCCTGAGTCTCTGGCTCGCTCCACCGCTGCTTTCAGGTCAGCTTCTTCGTCGGACAACACCTTCTCCGCCAAGGCGTCGGCGTGCGACCCGATGATGTCCCGCTTGCGGAAGCCCTGCCAGATCTTGATGGTTTCCTTGGCCACCAGCGGTACGTGGATATCGGGTTCAACGCCCCACTCCACCGAGTCGTCGTCGCGGTGCAGGCTGCGCCCGCTGGGCAGGTAGTAGCGGGCGGTGGTGAGTTTGAGATGGGCGTCCGTGTGGGCCAACTGGATCAGGTTCTGCACGCTGAACTTTCCAAAGGTGCGATCGCCTACGATCAGCCCGCGTTTGTGGTCCTTGATTGCGCCCGCCACAATCTCCGACGCGGACGCGCTCGATTCATTCACCAGAACGACCAGCGGAAGATCACGGTAAGGCCCCCGCCGCCGGGCGTCGATGGGCCACACCGGGCTGTTCAGCCCGCGCGTGCTCACGATGCGCTCGTTCGTGTCCAGGAACAACTCGGAAAACCGTACCGCGGACTGCAACAGCCCGCCAGGGTTGAGCCGGAGGTCCAGCACCAGCCCGCGCAAGCGGTCCTGCGACAGGCGATCGATGGTCTTGATGAAGTCCTCGACGGTGTTCTCCTGGAAGCTGACCACCCGCACGTAGGCGATGCCATGCTCGGGGTCGATCATGTATTGCCATTCCTGGTCGTCGTCGTCGTCTCTGGCGAAACCCTTGATCGATTGGATCTTGATCTTGGACCGCTTGAGTACGAAGTCCAGCTCCTCCGCCTCACCATCCCGTCGGATGCTCAAGTTCACCGACGTGCCCTTCGGTCCGGTGATGGTGTCCACGGCTTTGTTGAGCGAGAAGTCTTCGAGGGACTTCCCGTTGACCCCGGTGATGATGTCCCCGGCCTGGACTCCGGCTCGATAGGCCGGCGAGTCCTCGATGGGTGAAACCACCACGATTTCATCCTGGTGGTTCTTGCGTATCTGGATGCCCACGCCCACGAAATCGCCGCGGGTGTGTTTCTCGAACTCGCGGATGCTCGCCGGCCAGATCATGGTGGTGAAGTCGTCCAGCTCTTCCAGGCAGCCCTCCATATACTCGTTGATCACCAGGGCCTCAGGGAGCTGGATCGTCTGGCGGTTGATCCGCAGGGCGTTGCGAAACTGCTCGCGGGCCACCGTGAAGTCCACGGTCGTCCTGGAGTCGCGTACTCGGTATAGGTTCGCGCGGATACGATCGTTGAACATCTTCCGCTGATCGTCCTCTTCCAGGATCTCGAACAGACTCCGCAGAGACTTCGATTCGGTCAGCAGCAACATCTGTTCGAGCCCCGCCTCGGTCAGCGCCCGGAAGTCGGCCGTCTCGACGTACTTCTGATCGACCTCCCGGAAGGCTTCTTCGACCATCCGCCGTTCGATTCCGGTGAGCCGTTCCTCCCATTTGCTCTCTTCGGTGTATATCGCGTCGAGGCGCGCGTGGGTCCGGCACTCGCGCATTCGCTGGCGGAGTTCGGGATCGTTCTCGAATATCGCCCCGACCTCATAGTATAGGGACAGCGCCTCGAGCCACTCCTTCTCTTTCCGCAACTCGGAGGCCTTCTCCAGGGCATCATCCGTGAGGGCCGTCACCCAGGCCTCCTCCCGAAACGCCTCTTTGCTCACCGCGTTGTTGTACGCCCGCATGGCGTAGTCCAGGGCTTTGGCGTAGTCTTGCTTGTCGTGGTACTTGCGCGACCAGCGAACGTACTTCTCGTAGTCCGCCAGGGTCATCTCCACCCGCATCTGGGCCTGCTCGGTCCAATCGTCCAACCACTTCGCCAGACGCGCAACCGAGGCATTGCTCGCCGCCACCTGGGACAGCTTAAGGGTGGCGTCCTCGAAATGCCCATGCTGAATGAGCCCCATGCTGTCGTGCCAGGCCTGCTCTGCCGTCCTGGTCGCCACCTGGGAATCCTGCGGGCCAGCCGGTGCCTGAATCGGAACCCCGGTTGAAAAGAGAACCGCCAGGATCACCGCAATGTGGAACACCGGGTACTGCTCTTTCCGGGCTGAGTTCATGATGGCTCCTTCAAATCGGCGGCTGGGCGGCGCGGGGTCGTCCCCTCGAATCAACTTCCATCGATACGCGCCATTGACACCCCATGCCCGAACGCGGCCCTGACGGGCCTGATGCCCGCCCGGACCTATCACGGTTGGATTCTATGGCGCAAACGCAGGAGAGCCAGTATGGACGCGTCGCCGACTCCTCCCGCCTCACTATGTTCGGCCAAGACCCGCAACGCGGTTAGCAGCGCACCGCGAGAAACTTGGGCCACGTCCCATTATACGTCCGATCAACTGCCCGGTAACCTGGCTTCTGTGCTCTTGTGCCTCCGCACGTACCATCTGACACCTCTTTACACGCTCTGCACGCAATGATTACCGGTTGGAGCGGCAGGAGGGCTCGTCATTTGGCGGCCCACGCCCGAGAACCGCTCGTGGCCCGGCTGGGTGAGTTCAGCATCACAGCCGCAAGACTACCCGGCTATCCGGAGGGTCGGTGCGCCGGACGACTCGTGTCCGGTTTCCGGCGAACATCATCCTGGCGTGCGTGTAGAGAGGGGGGCGAACAGGAATCTGCGGGGCCTGAAGGGATCATGTGGACATCCAGAGCAGGTTCGAGTAGCTTCCCGAGGATCCCGCCGAAGTGGATCAACCAAGAAGAAACGTAGACGCTGCTCGATGCCCAGGGATGCTGGAATCCAACGCGTGCTCCTCGTCGGCAGTGGGCCGATTGTCATCGGACAGGCCTGCGAGTTTGACTATTCCGGTACCCAAGCCTGCAAGGCCCTCCGCGAGGAGGGCATCTGCGTTGTTCTCCTCAACAGCAATCCCGCCACGATCATGACCGATCCGGAGCTGGCGGAGCGTACCTATCTGGAGCCCGTCACCCCCGAGGTCGTAGGAAAAGTGCTGGCCCGAGAGCGGGCCAACGGTACGCCGATAGATAGCCTCCTGCCCACCCTGGGAGGCCAGACTGCGCTCAATTGTGCGGTTGAGGCTCAGGCACGCGGGATCCTCGACAAGTTCGAGGTGCGCATGATCGGGGCTGACGCAGAGATCATCCACCGGGCGGAGGATCGGACGGCGTTCAAGGAGACCGTGTCCGCGGTGGGGATCGATCTGCCGAACTCGGGGGTGGCCCATTCCCTGGCAGAGGCTGAGCAGATCCTGGTCCGCATCGGACTGCCCTGCTGCATCCGCCCAGCCTACACCATGGGGGGGATGGGCGGCGGGTTTGCCCGCACGGAAGAGGAGTTTCGACGCTTAGCCTGCACGGGGCTGGACCAGTCGAGGGTTACCGAGATTCTCATCGAAGAGAGTCTCTATGGCTGGAAGGAGTTCGAGCTGGAGGTCATGCGCGATCGCCGCGACCAGGCGGTGATCATCTGCTCGATCGAGAATCTCGATCCGATGGGCGTACACACGGGAGACTCGATCACCGTGGCCCCGGCGATGACCTTGACGGACCGTGAGTATCAGCACATGCGCGATGCGGCGCTGACCATCGTTCGCGCCGTCGGGGTCGAGACCGGTGGAGCCAACGTGCAGTTTGCGGTCGATCCCCGGAGCGGGCGAACGGTCGCTATCGAGATGAATCCGCGCGTTTCGCGTTCGTCGGCGCTGGCCTCCAAAGCCACGGGCTTTCCCATCGCCCGCGTGGCCGCCAAGCTGGCCATCGGCTACACCCTGGATGAGCTTCCGAACGACATCACCGGCGAGACGCTGGCCTGCTTCGAGCCGGCCATTGACTACGTCGTCGTGAAGATGCCCCGATGGGCGTTCGAGAAGTTCCCCGACGCGGACGAGACGCTCACCACCCAGATGAAGTCGGTGGGCGAAGCCATGGCCATCGGCCGCACCTTCAAGCAGGCTTTACAGAAGTGCATCCGCTCGATGGAGATCAAGCGTCTGGGGTTGGGCCTGGACACCCACGACGTTTGGCTTTGGTCGCGCCGGCGGGACGACGCCCGGGCTGATCGCCAGGGAGACTTTGCGTGGGTGGATTCCTCCGAGGCGGAGACCGGCGCCGGGACGCCGGTGTTCGGCGGAACCAACCTCGGGGAGGCCCCTGGAGACTGGCAGGAGCAGGCCGCCACCGGCTGGCCGATCCCCGATGAAGTCCTCCGGGACAAGCTCTTTTCGCCCTGCCAGGGACGGATCTACTACATCCGTTATGCCTTCAAAGCCGGCTGGTCGGTGGAGCAAATCCACGCGCTCACCTACATAGATCCGTGGTTTCTGTCCCAAATCGGGGAGTTGGCTGCGTTCGAGGACGAGTTGGTGCAGGTGAGGCCTTCCAGCGCGACGGTGAACCCCGAGGAGCACATTCGCGACCTTTACCGCCGGGCCAAGTTCCTGGGCTACTCTGACGCTCAGATCTTCATCGCCTGGGGGGTCGATCCGGGCAGCCCGCTCACCCGGGAGCTGAAGCGGCTGCGTCCGGTGTATAAGCTCGTGGATACTTGCGCCGGGGAGTTCGAGGCGCGGACGCCGTACTACTACTCATCGTACGAAGCACCCATCTCCCACGTGATTCACAGCCCGGAGACGGTGCGGGCGATGACCGCGCCGACTTCGCGGGGTCCGAGCGGCGGGATGGAGGGTCCAGCCGCTCGCGTTCGCGAGCTTGTCAGGGCACGGAATATCACCCCGCCGTACGGATACCGGGCACTCGATGACGAGCACCTGTTGGTCTCGGCGTACCATGACGAGCTGCGCGTGTCTGAGCGCCCCAAGGTGGTCATCATCGGGGGCGGACCGAATCGGATTGGGCAGGGCATCGAGTTCGACTACTGCTGCGTTCACGCGGCGCAGGCCGCCCGAGAAGCCGGCTTTGAAACCGTGATGATTAACTCCAATCCGGAGACGGTCAGCACCGATTACGACAGTAGCGATCTACTGCTGTTCGAGCCTCTGACCTACGAAGACGTGCTCTGTGCCTGCGAGCGACT
>JAAEQG010001666.1 GCA_024231775.1 bacterium | reverse complement strand
CTAATGCTCTGGTCCGCACCGGTGCCATCCGGATGCTGCGCCAGCCTGCTAAGGTGGGATGCTTGGTCCACGAGGGACTGGTGCGCGTCCTTCAACCACTCCGCAAGCGCGTAAAGGGCGGCGCAACACCGCAGCGCGGGGCGGGCGAGGGGATTCCGTAGCGCTCCTGGACCCAGGCTCCTGTAGCTTCCGGCGGAACGGATTCGACCGCAAGGATGCGAAGGGAGTCCAGCAGGAGTGTATACGAACATGCAGCAGTGGACCGAGATTCGACGGGCCGTGCTGGTCGACGGCGTCTCCAAGCGAGAGGCCTGCCGGCGGTTCGGCATTCATTGGCAGACCCTCCAGCGGATCTTGAAGCACCCCGAACCGCCGGGCTATCAGCGGGTCAAGAAGGCCGACCGGCCCGTCATCGGCCCGTGGCTGAACAGGCTGCAGGAGCTGATCGACGCCAACGGCGAGATGCCCCGCAAGCAACGCTACACGGTCAAGAAGATGTGGCAGGTGATCTGCGAGGAGGGATTCGCCGGAGGATACACCACCGTCAGAGACGCCGTGCGGCAACTCAGGAAGCAGGCCTCCAAGGAGGTCTTCATGCCGCTGACCCACCCACCCGGAGAGGCCCAGGTCGACTTCGG
>JAAEQG010001665.1 GCA_024231775.1 bacterium | reverse complement strand
CAACGCCGCGTACGCTACAGTCATGTGCGACTCGCACTGGCCGAAGGTGGATCAGGCCTCCGTCATAATCATCATCAGACGCATAGGGCAACCATACACGCCACGGTGGGTGCCAATGATCGGTGTCGTGCGGCCGGCAACCGCTTCCGCAAGGTATCCTTTCTATTGACCCTTGCATGGCCAATGATCCAGGGCGAAGCCCGGTTCCCTGGCGGAACCCCCTTGAGTCGCGCATTAGCTATGCAAGAATCAATAATACCCCGCTCGATTGTCGGATTCATGCGGAGACGCAATGCAAAGCACTCCTTCCGATCGACCGATACGCCGGACCAACTGGCGACAACTGGCGCTGCTCGTCTTGCTCTGCGTCGTGCTGCTTTCGAACCAGCGGCTGAGGGCTTTTTCCTATTGGCTGATTCCGTCGCTGAACCATAACCGCTTGCTGATCGGCGATAGGGCGGAAATCCGTGAAACGTATGCCGTCGTGCTGAATCGACCGGTCGAACTGGATTTCCTTTCCAAGGCGGACGTCTTGCGGTTCCGCCGCGACGCCGTCGCGCAACACCCGAGGCTGATCGACCCGGACTACAGCCCCTCGCGCGCGGTCTTCGGGCTGATCGAGGACGGTCTGCCCTGGTGGGGTAACGCCGGCCAGTATTTCCACGGGCCGGGAGCCAAGAGCATCGAGGGCCCGTCGGAGGAGTCGCGATACATCGTCAACCCGCTGCTGCTGGTGGCGGTCGATCTGGTGGGGCTCTCGCCCTGGTGCGGCGGTTTCGCCTGGGATGGCAGCCGAATTAGCCAGAGCGAGCTGAACGATCCGAACTTCCCGCTCTACTGCCCGGCCAGCGCGTTGACCTGGTGGCCGCGCGAGTCGCGCGCCGAAGCGGTCTACGACCTGAGCGGCCATCT
>JAAEQG010001664.1 GCA_024231775.1 bacterium | reverse complement strand
GCCTCTACCTCGGCCATCTCTTCCCGCACCTTGTCGGCCACACCGTCCGGGTCGCTCCAATCAAAGCCCACGCGGGCCGCGCGCCGGCTAAAAGTGTCGGCCTGCTGCACCGCCGGAAGCGCCGCCGGTACGCCATCCAGTGTCGAGTGCTGCGGCCCCTTTCCCTTCTCCTCCCGCTTTAACTCTTCCCAGCGCTGCAACACCTCCCCGGTCCCCGCCACCGTCCGGTCTCCCCACACGTGTGGGTGGCGATGCTTGAGCTTGGCGTCGATGCCGGAGATGACGTCCACCATCTTGAACTCACCCTCTTCCGTGGCAATCTGCACCTGGAGCAAGACCTGCAACAAAAAATCCCCCAATTCCTCCTGCAACGCCCGCACATCGCCCGCGTCAATCGCCGCCACCGTCTCATAAGCTTCTTCCAGCAAACCCGCCCGCAGACTTTTGTGGGTCTGTTCGCGGTCCCAGGGACAGCCGCCCGGCGCGCGGAGATGAGCCACCGTATCTTGCAAGCCCTCGAAACCGGTGACGCCCGGCAGCGGCGGCACGTAAAGCGTGGTCAGATGAGCGATGCTTTCCCGGCGGTCGAGTTCGTAGAGCGGCAGACGGTCGATGTGCTGATCGCGAGTCCCGGCAGCGTGTACCAACGTCACCTCGTGGTCGTCGGGATACTGGTTCATCAGCGTGAGTTTCACGTCGGCGGCGAGCGCCCGGCTGTAGAGTTGCCCTAGCAACACGGGCAGGTCCGGGTTGAGCGGCG
>JAAEQG010001663.1 GCA_024231775.1 bacterium | reverse complement strand
CTTCACCTTCGGAGCGGTGTGGTTCCTGTTCACCGTGCTTTCCCACGGGATCAGCCTGGAGAGCCTGATCGAGTCCGTGGTCGGCAGCTCGCTTCTGATCGCGACGCTCATCGCCCTCCGATGGCCCCGCGTCGGGGGGGCTTTGTTGGTGGTGATCGCGACGGCGTTCGCCGTCTTCTTGATGGGCGGAGTCAACCGCTCGTCCCCGGCGCAATACCTCCTGATGACGATGATTTTGCCCTTGCCGCCGCTCGTCGCCGGCGTGGCCCTTTTCGTCTCGGGCCTCCGGCCTGCGAACGACGACGAGTTTGCCGACTTGAGAGGGGAAGACGAAAGCGACTGAACACCCCATGTTCGGCGCCGGTCCCTCTTGGGAACCTTGCTCCCTGCCGGTACAAAGTGTACTCTGGGTGTAACGACAACGATCCGGTCCGACGGCGCTACCTGCCGCTCGCCGGCCGGAAGCCAGGGGAGCCGACCATGGGACGCATTGTGACCTCGGTTACGATCACCAACGTCAAGGATCCGTCGAAGAAGTTCCGCTGTGACGCGTTGGTGGACACGGGAGCCACCTACATGGTGCTTCCGAATGCCTGGAAGGACCGGCTCGGGGAGCTGGAGCTGATAGAGACCACGGAGTTTTCCACCGCGACGAAACCGATCGAAGGCGAGATCCGGGGGCCCGTCGAGATCCGGCTGGATGGCTTTCGCCGGGTGCACACCGATGTGGTCTTCGTGGAGATGGAGGCCGAGGAGGAGGGGAGGTATGATCCGTTGGTCGGCTATGTGGTCCTGGAGCAGTGTCACGCCGCCGTCGACATGCTGGGGCATCGCCTCATTCACGTCAAGCGGATGGATTTGAAGTGACGGCTGGGTCCCCCCCGCTG
>JAAEQG010001662.1 GCA_024231775.1 bacterium | reverse complement strand
TGCGGACGGTGCCGCTTTTGTCGCCGGGGATGGCGCAATATGTGCACCTCGGTCAAAGCACACGGCAATCACTATCCCGGCGGGTTCGCCGAGTACATGGCCGTTGCGCCCGAGGTGATTGAGCAAGGCGCGATCAACCACATCCCCGACCACGTCTCATACGACGAGGCGGCTATCACCGAGCCGCTGGCCTGCGTGATCAACGGCCAAGAGTTGCTGAACGTCTCCCTGGGAGACACCGTAGCCATCGTCGGCGCCGGACCTGTTGGCTGCATGCACGTGGAGGTCGCCCGGGCACGGGGAGCCACCTGCATCATCCACACCGAGTTGCAGGCTTCGCGCCTGGAGCGCGCCCAGGCATTCGGAGCCGACTTTTACGTCAATTCCAGCCTCCAGGACCCCGTCGAGCGGGTGCAAGAGATCACCGGCGGCCAGGGCGCCGACGTGGTGATCGTCGCCTGCCCCTCGCGGGAAGCCCAGGAGCAATCGCTGCAAATGACCGCCATACGCGGACGGATCAGCCTTTTCGGCGGGCTACCAAAGTCCGATCCGTTCATCAAATTCAACAGCAACACCGTGCATTATAAAGAGATCACAGTGTACGGGGCGTTCACCTCCAGTCCCGAGCAGAACCAGAGCGCGTTGGAGTTGATCTCCGCCGGTCGCATCAATACCCAGAACCTCATCACTCACAAGC
>JAAEQG010001661.1 GCA_024231775.1 bacterium | reverse complement strand
TTCCATCGCCTCGACGGCGATCGTTTCCGGCGGGCGACCCACAACAAGCCGCCTTACGAGAACGCGCCGGTGACGGGGGTGTTCGCCTCACGCTCGCCTGTGCGTGCCAATCCGATTGGGTTGACCACGGTGCGGGTCGTGGGCGTGGACCACGAGCGCGGCATCGTCGAGCTTGACGGTATCGATGCGTTCGACGAGACGCCAATCGTGGATCTGAAACCCTATATCCCGGCCACCGACCGGGTGAAACAGTTCCGCGTTCCGGAGTGGATCGCGCACTGGCCGGTGTGGCATCAGGGGTTTGAGGAACCGGCGAGCGTGGACGCGAACAGTCTGCGCCCCGCCGATAGCGCCCGGTTGGCCGAATTTCAGATTACCCCCTCTCTAACTCCCCCCCATCAGGGGGGAGAACCAGACCTCCCCCCTGAAGGGGGGATTGAGGGGGGTGGTGATGCGGACGCCATCGTCATTCGCGGCGCGCGGCAGCACAATCTGAAAAACGTGGACGTGACGATCCCGCACGACAAATTCACCGTCATCACGGGCGTCAGTGGCAGCGGCAAATCGTCGCTGGCGTTCGACACGCTGTATGCCGAGGGGCGGCGGCGGTACGTGGGCAGTCTGTCGACGCTGGCCCGCAGGCTGGTGGGGCAGATGGAAAAGCCGCAGGTGGACCACATCCTGGGGCTGGTTCCGACCATCGCCATCGAGCAGGGCAGCCTCAGCCGCAATCCACGCTCGACAGTGGGCACGGTCACCGAGGTGCAGGATTATTTGCGCGTGCTCTTTGCCCGCGTTGGCGTGCGCCACTGCCCCCAGTGCGGGCGGGCGATCAAACCGCAGACGGCGCGCGCCATCACCGATCAACTGGCGGCGCTGATCCCGGGCACATGCCTGCAACTGTTGGCCCCGGTCGTGCGCAAGCGCGAGGGCGGCCACGCGGATGTTCTGGAACAAATGCAACACGACGGCCACAAAATCCGCGTCGATGGCGAGATGCTTGACCTGGGGAGCGCCAGCGTCCCGCTGGCAGAGACAGAAGCGCACACCATCGAATGGATCGTCACAGATTTGCTCGTTCCCGACGATGGGCAGGCGGAATTTCGCCATCGCCTGTTTGACGCCGTCGAGAGCGGCCTGCAAGCGGGCGGCGGCTATCTGACGGTGGTGTTGGAGGGCGAGGAGATTCTGCTCAGCCAGCACACGGTCTGCCC
>JAAEQG010001660.1 GCA_024231775.1 bacterium | reverse complement strand
GCTGTGATCTCGCCCGGACCCTTGACGTCAAGAGACAGCATTACCGGCTCCTGACCCTCCAGACGATAGGAAATCTTCTTGAGGTTGAGGATGATGTCGGTCACGTCCTCGACCACGCCAGGCACGGTCGAAAATTCGTGGTCGGCACCCTCAATCTTTACCGCGGTGATCGCAGCTCCGGGAATCGAGGAAAGCAAGGAGCGCCGCAAGGCGTTGCCCACCGTGGTTCCCCAGCCGCGCTCAAAGGGCTGGGCCAGAAAGCGCGCGAATGTCGCCTCGCTTGTCTCCTCTTCGGCCTGGACCTGTGGGGGTCGCTGGAACTCATGCCAGATCATGCAGCCTCCGCAATCTAGCTCTTCCGGGTCTCAGACAAGGTCAACTCGACCCCTGCCCGGACCCCTGGTTTCAGCCGCCTGCCGACAATCCGGCAAACAACCGCTCTGGAAATCCCGCGATACCGGTCAAATAACCCGGCCGCAGCCAGTGGCGCTTCCCGCGCCCGGCCTCGACTGGATACCCTCGCCTGCATCACGATCACCCCGAACCTACCTAACGCGAGTAGAGCTCGACGATGAGCTGCTCCTGAATCGGGAAACGAATCTCGTCGCGGGCCGGTAACTCAAGCACCTTGCCCTGGAGACTCTCAGTGTCGATCTCGAGCCAGCCCGGAACCCCGCGGCCCTGGGCAAACTCGGTGGCCTCCCGAATCTGAACGCACTTCTTGCTCTTTTCACAAACCGCGACTTCCATCCCCGCCCGTACCCGGAAAGATGGAATGTCCACCCTGCGGCCGTCAATCCTGATGTGACCATGACGTACCAACTGGCGGGCCTGGGTTCGAGAGGTGGCAAACCCCAAGGAGTAAACGACGTTGTCAAGACGCAGCTCAAGCAACTGCAACAGATTTTCGCCGGTCACTCCCTTGCGCCGCTGAGCAACGTCAAAGGTGCGTCGGAACTGCCCCTCGAGCAAACCATAGATGCGGCGCAGCTTCTGCTTCTCACGTAACTGCAACCCGTAGGCCCGCACCTTGCGGCGACGTGCACCACCATGCTGGCCAGGCGGGGCGTTGCGCTTCTCAATGGCGCACTTCTCTTTGTAACAGCGCTCACCCTTCAAAAAGAGCTTCATGCCCTCGCGCCGACACAGACGACAAACCGGTCCTCGATACCGTGCCACGATATCCTCTCCTTACACTCTTCGCCGCTTCGGCGGACGACATCCGTTGTGGGGAATCGGGGTAACGTCACCAATGCTGCGAATCTCAAGGCCGCTGGCAGCAACGGCGCGGATCGCAGATTCGCGGCCCGGCCCAGGTCCGTTGACCCGGATCGATACTGAACGCACTCCGTTATCCTGGGCCTGCTCGGCAGCGTTCTTGGCCGCCAGCTGGGCCGCATAGGGTGTCCCCTTGCGCGAACCCTTGTAGCCAATGCGCCCCCCCGATGACCAGCACAGGGTGCAGCCGCTGGGATCGACAAAGGAAACGATGGTGTTGTTGAAGGTCGCGTGAATGTGCGCCACCGCATGGGGCACGTTCTTACGCTCGCGACGCTTACGAATCTTCTTTTTCTCTTTCGCCATTCGCAATACTCCCGCCGGGTCGCCGACCGCCGACTACTTCTTGCCGCCCCGCTTCTTGCCGGCCACAGCCTGACGCCGCGGACCCTTACGTGTGCGGGCATTGGTGTGCGTACGCTGACCACGAACCGGCAGGCCGCGGCGATGCCGAATGCCTCG
>JAAEQG010001659.1 GCA_024231775.1 bacterium | reverse complement strand
TGCGAACTTGATGGGAAACAGTATACTTGCCTACATTGTGACTGTCAAATCTATGCGGGCGATTTTGAGGATAGCAGGTCATGCCTACGCTGCCAGGAGATCGGAAAGCCAGACATTCAGGGAGCCGTCCGTTGATCGCCTCTGAGCCAGCTCCAGCAATAGTGTGGTCAGGCGAGTGTGCGGGTGCGGCCAACCCAGTGCTCGGGCGTAGGCGCGGCACTCGCGCGCGAGCTTTAATGGCGCGAGACGCATCGCGCGCTCGACTTGCTCCGCTCCGCCCGCGCCGAGGGTGTCGAGATACACGTCCCTCACGCTCTCTATAGCAGAGAGTTCGTGCGCATCGGACAAAAGCCGTTCGAGGCTAAAGAGCGGACAGCCGGCGGTCGCCTCTTCCCAGTCGATCAGGATTGCGCTCCCATCGTCCCGCATGATGGCATTGCTCCCGTTCACGTCGGGGTGATCGAGCGACGGCGGAATATCAGCCAGCGCATCAGCGTCGAGTTGGAGCGCCGGCTGCGCGTCACGCAGCCACCGGACCAACTCCACGGGCTGGTCCGACAGATCGTCCTCGAGCAGAGCGCCCGGCACTCGGCGCACGTCGAACACCGGC
>JAAEQG010001658.1 GCA_024231775.1 bacterium | reverse complement strand
GTCTTACCCCCAGAGCACGGGCCAATCGTGCCCGCTCGACGCATTGCCTTTCCTCCTCGGGATGGGGCCAGCGTCGCTGATGTTCCTCAAAACATTGCCGGGTCGCCTCGTACGCAACTTCGCGTAGTGGAACTGAGCTGCGACAGGCCCGCTCGTTGCATCGCTGCATCAGCCTGCGGGCCACCTCGGACGACGCTCCCTTCTTCAGTTGCTCCGCCAGAACCGATCCGACGGGATCACCCGTTTCGACCCCCACTTTCAGCGCGATCATCGCCAGTTTCTCCAGGCGTCCCACAAATGCCTGGTTCAGCCAAGAGCGTTTCTCAGAGCGCCGTTGGGCGAGACGCGTCAGGCGAGTCAGGACGTGATAGGTGTCGTCAGGATTCAGAATTCTCGACATGGGTCCGAAGCTCACACAACTTTTCCCGGGCTTCGCTTGCACCGGGAAGTTCGCCGAGCTCGACGAGATGGGCGTCGAGCTGCAGCGGCACCGGCCCCAGCAACGGTGGGCGGGATTTCTCAACCCAATGGGCACAAACCTCGATAGCCTCCGCGAAGCACCGGAGCGCGGCGGGCGGCTGGCCGAAAGCCATGTGGACGCGTCCGTGCCGGCGCAAGGCGAGCACCAGATCGAAGGCCACTGCGGGCCGTTCCTCCACCAGCGGCCGGAGCCGGTCGACCGCTTCCCGGGCCGCGTCGAGGGCCTTCGATCGCCTCTCGACTCGCCTCGAGGGTCTCGTCGACGCGCCCCAGGCCCCAGGCACGGGCCGCCAGTACGTCGAGCCCTGGTTGTTGAGGGCAAGCGCGAGGTCCGGAGCGTAGCGCGGATCCTCCCGGACAACCACCTCGGCAAGTTCCACTGCTCCCCGGGCGACCTCCAATGCGTCCGCGTCTCGACCGAGGCGGCACAGCCGACCGCAGAGGTTCGCCATCCAGCGCGCCAGCTCCGCCCGTCGGCATGGGGGGAGGGGAGGCGGTTGCGTCCGGCGCTCGTCGATCCGGATCTCAGCCGCCACCACCGCCACTTCGGTCAACGGCACGGAGAAGCGAGCGTCCTCGCGGTCACAACGTTCCAGGAGGCGGGCGGCCAGCACGGGAACCCGATGCTCGCGCAGCTGCTCCGCCAGCACCCTTCCGATGGGATCGCCGGTCTCGACGGCGACCTCAAGCGCCAGCTCAGCGCATTGCTGCAACCGTGGACCCGCCAACGCCTGTTCGAGCCAGTGGAGAGCGCGCTGGCGGCGCCGAGCGAGACGCGTGAGGTTGGTGAGGGCGTGGTAGGAGACGTCGCCGTGAAGCACTCGCCGATCTTACCGCCCTCTTGAAGACGGAAGAAGGCAGCACCTCGAAGACTCGAAGATCTGGCCGAGTGACGAGGGCCGCATAGTGTGCCGTTGGGGGAATGCAGCACGTAGTGGAAACGGGTGTGGCCGTCGTCCTCGCGCAGGGTCACCCGGAAGTCGAGATCGGTGGGCGGAGCGTAGGCGCACCGCCCAGATTGACGGCACAGCGCGCCGCCTCAGGGGTCTCCGGCGGGGTACTCCTCAATCCGGCCGTGAGGGTCTCGACGGCACGATCCAGATCGGCCGGATCCCGGGTGTGCTCATGGAGCTGCCCCAGGCTCATCCCGAGATTGTTGAGGAAACCACAGAGAGCCGGGGTGCTGCGCACTGCGCGCTCGAACGCGTCGACCGATTGCTCGAGGTCGTCGAGATCGCCGCTTCGTGCATAGCGCTGGCCCAGAGCCAAGCCCAAATTGCTCAGACGACCCGCGAGGCGGGGCTCACCGGGCGGCGTTTGGGCCACGGCCTCGGTGAAGTCGCAGATCGCTCCCTCGAGATCGCTGCGGACCCCGAGCGCGGTGTAGCGGGCCTGGCGGACGAGCTCGCGGCTGCTCAGCCGGACGGGGCGGAGCGACGAGCCCTGCGGCGGCCGGGCGACTCGATGGCGAACTCTGGTCCTCGTACCATCGTGCCACCTTCGATCGATGCACGTCAACGGAGCGCAAGGCGCCGGTGGCAGGGTTCGGCGCCAGCGGCCCATCACGAGGGATCGATCGATCCGGACCCATCGGAGCGAGCGTGCCATGGCCGTGAAGACCCCGGGCGACGGCGAGGGGGAGGAGCAGGCGGTGGTCGCGATCCGAGAACCACCGTGAAGAACCGGCTCGTCGACAGTACTTGATCCCGCCGTCGGTTCGGGGTATCCTGCTGGTTATGGACGTTCTCGACGAGGAGATCCCTGATGGACTCCCACTCATGTGTGCCGGCGCCGCTCACCCGAGACGGCGGAATTCGTCGGCGAGATCTCCGTGCGAAGAACAACCGGCAAGCTGCCACCAATTCTCGACACTTGCGCCCCGTCCCGGCCGATGACGGCGGGCGGCGCCTTCACCGCAGCATGAAGGATTTGCTCATCGACAACCTGGTGAATCAGGAGAAGCAGCATGATGGATTTGCTCATCGACAACATGGAGTGGATATTCAGCGGTCTGGGGGTGGTGGTGGCCGCCGCTTTGGCAAGATACTTCGCAAAACTTGTCCGTGGAAAGGCGGGGAAGCGAACTGCGCGGATTCTGATCAAGGTACCGCTTGGGTTGACGGGGTCCGACATGGAGTTTGGCCTTCTCCACGTCCGTGACGGCAAGGATGATGTTGAGGACAGAGGTCCTCTACTGAATAAAACCAAATCTTTCAAGGCGGTCGATGAGCGCGGCACCCTGGCGGCCAGGATCAAGTACTCGAAGCGGCTCGGATTCCAGTTCAAATGTTTTGTCGACCACCCCGGGATGGACTTCGCCGAGGTCAAAGGGATATTGAAAAAGGCGGGATTCCCAGCAGTGGAGAAAGGTGGAGGAAAACAGCAGAGGGCCTGGTTTCTCCATCCGGACTATCCGACCTGTAAAACGGTCGATCAAATAACCAATAACTTCTTCTATCCGGAATAGCGTCGGAGGGGCCCCGGGGTCGACGGAGTGCCTCCTCGTTGCGGACCTTGGCCCCCTGACATCTCATTCTAAGGGCTCACGAAAGAATAACTTCCACCTTTCGCGAGTCCTTAGTATATCAGAGACTCCGGTACCGTGATTTCGAAGTTCCCATCCCCCACCGTTTCGCGCAATGTCGCCATGATATAATCGATATCATCAGCCGGACCCACGATATAGAGAGGTTTCCCGTTGGGCAAGCCCAAGGGTATATCTTCCTCGACCGGTCCCAGCGTGCTCAGATCCCCGAGCAGCGGCAACGCATCGATTGCGTCCGGATGCGGAGCAAAGCCCAGGCTCCTGGCATACTCCATCGACTCGGTAATCACCGCTCCGCCTCGGAGCGAGCTCCGAGCTCTCCTGCTGCCGAGCTCTGAGAAACAGCTCAAGAGGCTGCACACCAAGCGCCGGCGCATTCGCAACCACTTTGGCGGCCTGATGAACCTGGCGGAGAGCGCGGTGACCCTCTCCCTGCGGCCGTTAGGCTCCGGAACCCTGATCTACTACGATGCGGTCAGGATCAATCCTACCCTGGATCGGGCCGCCGATGCCGCGCAAGCGCGGGCTCGGGAGGCCTGCCAGGACCTGGCGGCCTGCTTCGAGGAGCTGGAGTTCGTGCCGACGCCCAAGGGGCCGTTCATCGAGAGGCTGCGGCGCAAGCTCGATGCACTGGCCCGTGGAAATTCCAATGAGATCCTGGACGGTGACGTCACGGAGATCATGACGAGGTTGGCCGCCCGACGCAGCCAGCTCAGTACGCCGCCCACCGGCAGAGCACCCTGATCCGCTCGGAATTATCGCCAACCCATATCCAAAATCGACAGTTAAATCGAGTTCAATAGCAGATCATCCCCTGGAACGACATTCCATGGACTGCAAGATTCGCAGCGATTGCATTGCCTGAGGCCAGAGTCACTTATCTCAGAAAGAT
>JAAEQG010001657.1 GCA_024231775.1 bacterium | reverse complement strand
GCCGCCGCCACCGGCCGCGACGAGAATCGTCCAGTCCGAGCAGTTGTTGCCGGTGACGTCCGGGGCTTGATACAGCACGGCCGTGCCGCCGCCCCCACCGCCATAATCGACCGCGACCCCTTGGGATTGCACGGAGTGTCCCGTCTCGCCGGCGCCTCCGATGATAAGCCGCAAGGTACCCCCCGGAGCAAGCTCACCCGCTCCGGTACCAACCGTGAAGGTGGCCGCGATCTCGGCCCCTCCGCCGCCGACGGAGCGGCAATCCTCGTCGCAGCCAAAGTAACCACAGTACTCGTTCCACGCATCCCCGCCATTGCCGCCCTTGCCGGTGATACGGATCTCTTCCGGCGGGTCCAAGGTCGGGATGGTGATGTCTTTTGCCGATGTGCCGAGCCAGCCGTACAACTGCGGCACGCCACAGGTCACCTCATGCGAATCGAGAACGAGGTCGAGCTGGAACTGGCCGGTGGCGCCATTGGCGCCGAACACGCGAATGTAATGCACCTCGGGATCGTTCAACCTCGGCGGAATTGTCCAGACGACGGACGACTGCGTGCCGCAGGCGTCGTCATTGCAGGCGATCAGTGCGCCGTCGCACGCGTCATACACCTCCAGGACCGTGTCGAAGTCCGTCGTGGCCGCGCACGTGGTGGCCCTGAGGCGGATTGGGTTGTATTGGTCTCCCGAAACCTTGTACCAGACGTCGGGACCATCTCCGACGCCGGCGCATTCGGCCGTGCCGTCTTGTGTCGCGTTTGACGTGTTGCCAATCACCGTGGTTGTGCCAAAGTAGTCGGTGGGAGCGGCGAGCTCGGTCGCGTTTGCGCAGTCATCGTTGGGCATGATCAAGTTGTAGGAGACGTCGAGCTGGAAGTCGCCGGACTCACCGTAGTCGCCGTCGACCAGGATGTAGTACGTCGCTCCGCCCGGGATCTCCACGAACAACGTCGCCTTCACGTAGGTCCAGTACGGGGGATAATAGAGAGTGCATGCGCTGCTGCTCCCGTCGTAGCGGTTGCAGGCGACTTCGGTCCCGCCGCAAGCGTCGTAGGCAGCGAGTGACGTGTCGAAGTCGGTGTACTCGTTGCAGGTCGAGAACGTCACGAAACGCGGAAAGCTGTCGGGGTTGGTGTACTTGTACCAGACGTCTGGAATCGCGCCTGTGCCACCTCGACACGACGAAGACGCCGAGTTGGTTCCACCCGTGGTGGTGCCGAAGACCGAGCCCTCGGTGATCAGCGGGGCCTCGGCGCAGGTGTCCCCGCCGGCCTCGGGCTGACAGATGCTGTCATCGCAGGGGATGCTCTCGCCCGGGGCGCCGGAGCCCTTATAGATACCGCCCGCCGCCTGGCAGGCGAGGGGATTCAGGACCTGGCAACTCAGATCGGCGAAACAGCACGCTGCCTCGGGGCAGTTGCCGCACGGCTCGCCCGGGCCGATGTAGGAACCGCCCTGGCTTTCGCACGGGTACACGCTCAGGATTTGACAACTGTCATCCTCGAAACAGCAGGCGCCCGACGGGGTGGTGCAAGGGTTCGGGTCGCAGGTCGAACCAGGGGCTCCCTCCAAGCCACCGGCAGCCGTGCATTCGTCAAACGTCAATTCCTGACATGTCTCATCCGCGAAACAGCAGGAGACTGTAGGCTGCGTGCAGGGGTCGGGCGTGCAATTAGTGCCCGCGCCTTGCCAGGCACCTCCGACGCCGATGCACCCCGCCTCGTCCATACCGATCAAGCATCCGCCGCCAAGAGGAAGACAGCACGCACCCGTCGGCTGCGGGCAGTCGGCTTGTATGCACGTCACATCGTTGCCCGCGTATGTCCCGCCTCCCGCGCCACAATCCGCGCTGGTCTGGACCAGGCAACTCCCGTCGGTATAGCAGCATGCCCCGGTCGGTTGTGGGCAGGGATTGGGCGAGCAGACCGTGTCATCGCCCTGGTAGGTTCCACCTGACGACGAACAGTCGGCGCTCGTTAAGACGGTACAACTGCCATCGGTGTAGCAGCAAGCACCGGTCGGCAGAGCGCAGGGCTCCCCGAAGCAGTCTGTACCCTCACCGAGCCAGGTGCCGCCGACCTGGGTGCACCCCAGCTGCGACATCTCATCGCAGCTACCCGGCTGACCATAGCCGTCGCAGCACGCACCGCTACATGGATTCGGATTATCTAGACAATCCGTGCCGTCACCTTGCCAGGAGCCGCCGGCGCTAGTGCACTGGGACTCCGTCATATTCTCGCAGTTGCCCGGCCCCCAAGCGTCGCAGCAGGCGCCCGTTTGTGCGAGCGAACGGGTAGACGTTGCCAACAGCATGATCGCTGCACCCAGCAGAATCAGTAGCGGCCGTGAACGTCCCGTCCGGCTCACAACGCCGGCCCTTGTGCCGAAAGCTGACGACCGTGTGGCCTCGCGGCCGGTAGTCGATCGATCGTGTAAGCCATGCAACATGATGGTTTGTTCCTCTCACAGGTCGTGTTCGGCGGCCGCTTGCTGCGTGCCGCCTGATTGTCCCCGCCAATCTGTCTCGCTACCGGGGCTGGCATCCAACCCCGTCACCCCGTAAACGCAGAGGAGGGCCAAACCCCGAACCGGAAAACAACGACGTTTTCCAGCAAGGCTTGGCACTCATTTCAATCCTCCCGATCGCCGCCCGAGGACGGTCTGCTTGTGCAGCCAGATGGGTGAGGCCGGAGGGGACCCGGTATCTGACAGTAGCGATCGATCGGTTCATTCTCAAGCCAAGCAAGCGTCACTCCCTCGCTGCTGACGTTCAGCGGCTGCGATTCGCAGCTCCTCGCCCGATAATCTGCTTCGTCCTCAGGGCTGGCAAATCGCTCATCACCCCGTAAACGCAAAAACGGCCCGGACCCCGAACCGGAAAATCTAAGGAAAACCGAGCCGATAACGCAAAATCAGTGGCCGCAAGGCCTTACGGCAATTGGAAAAGTTTGGTCGAACCGTATATATAGAGCTATGCAAGAGCCGGGACAGGCTGAGAACCCGCACGACGCCACGGTGCTGCTGGCGCGCGTGGGCGCCGGAGATTCCGCCGCTGCCCACGAGCTGCTGCCGCTGGTGTATGAGCAGCTTCGGGCCATGGCGGGGAGCTACTTTCGCGGCCAGCCGTCTGACCACACCTTGCAGCCCACGGCGCTCGTTCACGAAGCCTACCTGAAACTTGTCCACGTTCCGGACGGCAACTGGGAGGACCGGATGCACTTCTGCGCCGTGGCGGCTACGGCCATGCGGCAGATTCTCCACGACCGAGCCCGTCGGCGGCGGGCAGCCAAGCGCGGCGGCGATGCCAAGCGCGTACCACTTGAGCAAATGGAAACGCCGTCAGGTGGACACCCGGTGGATATGGTTGCCCTGGACGACGCCTTGGAGCGTCTCGCGGCGCTCGATGAGCGGCAAGCCCGGATCGTGGAGTTGCGTTTCTTCGGCGGATTGACGGTTGAGCAGGTCGCGCACGTGCTCGAAGTCTCCTCCCGCACCATCGAAAAGGAATGGCGACGAGTCCGCGCCTGGCTGAGCCGGGAACTGAGCGGCGGAGGGTCGTCGTGACCGCGGCCCAGCGACATCAGCGGGTGATGGCGCTCTTCGACGAGGCGTGCGAGTTGCCGCCGGACCAGCGCGCCGCGTTTTTGGAACTGCAGTGCGGTGAGGATCGGGATCTTCTGCGCGAGGTGGAGTCGCTGCTCGAGCACGATGCGCACGCGGACGCAGCCGTC
>JAAEQG010001656.1 GCA_024231775.1 bacterium | reverse complement strand
GGGGTCACCGGGCTCGGGGGACACGACACCGTCACCGACTACATGGTGCAGCAAAGGCCGGATTGGGTGCTGGTGCTGGGCACCCGCCTCGGCGAGGCGACGTCGTTCTGGGACAACGACCTGCTGCCCGGCAGGGGATTCATCCAGGTCGATCTCGATCCGGAGGTCTTCGGGACCGCCTATCCGAACTCCAACACGATCGGCATCCACGCCGAGATCGGCCACTTCCTCGAGGCGCTCCTGCCCCACTTCTCGGAGAAAAAGGGGACACCAACGGACGCGGTGGGGAAGCGCGGTCCGCAGGGGGCCGCGACCAACGTCGTGCAGATGCCGGTGCGGAGGTGGCGGGACGAGAACGACTCGAAGCGCAAGGGTCCGGTGTCGCCGCGGGCGTTGATGCATGCCGTCCAGCAGCACATCGTCCGGGGCAGCGATGCGGTGGTGATGGGAGAGTGCGGCAACTCCTTCGCCTGGTGCAATCACTACTTGCGCTTCTCCACTCCGGACCGTTACCGGGTGAGCCCGCGTTACGGCTCGATGGGCCATTACGCGGCCGGAGTAGTGGGTGCCGCCCTGGCGCGGGACGGCAAGGCGGTGGCCGTGCTCGGCGACGGCTCGATGCTGATGAACTCAGAGATCAGCACCGCCGTCCAATACGGTGCCCAAGCGGTGTGGATCATCCTGAACAACGCCGGGTACGGCATGTGCAGCGATGGACACAAAGCCCTGGGGCTGTCGGTGGCGGAAACGGATATCCCCGAGGTCGACTTCGTGGGCCTGGCCCGCGCGATGGGGGCAGACGGCATCCACGTCGAAAGCGAGGACATGCTGGACGGGGCCCTCGGTCAGGCCCTCGCCGCCGACGGTCCCTTCGTCGTCGACGTGCGCATCGATTCCGAAGAGACCTCGCCTCTGCTCAAGCGTTTTGAAAGCCTGATCAACCAGGGAAGCTCCAGAAACATCGCCGGATGGGAGGCCTGACCATGTTGCTCCGCGAGAAAAGGCGTATGAGAAACCACCGGCAGCAGCGGTCTTACCGTTCCCGCCACTCGGTCCGGGAATTCGATCCGTTCATCGGCCGGAGTGCTCGGATACGGGAGCTGGCCCGGACCGCGGCGAGCTTTGCCGCCTCCGAGAGCCCGATCCGAATCCATGGCGAGACCGGCACCGGCAAGGGGGTGCTGGCGCGGTGGCTGCACGAGCACGGACCGCGTGCCGGAAAAGCCTTCGTCGAGGTCGGCTGCGCGGGTATGAGCTCCGAACAACTCTGCCGTGAGCTGTTCGGCTACCACCACGAAGGCTCTGCCGGGGCGGATCTGGCCAAGGCCGGCCTGCTGGAGCTCGCCCACCACGGCACCATCTTTCTGGATGAGATCGGTGACGTCGATCCGCGGATTCAATCGATGCTTGGCAGGGTGATCGAGCAGCAGCGCTTCCGCCGTCTGGGGGAGGTGCGCGAGCGGGAGGTCGACGTTCGGCTGATCACCGCGTCGAATCAGGACATGGACGCCTTGACGCGGCAGGGCCGCCTTCGCAATGACCTGCGGATCAGCTCGCTGCCGCTCGAGCTCCCACCGCTGCGCGATCGGCGGGAGGACATACCGCTCCTGGCCCAAGACATCCTGTCGCGTCTTTGCTCAGAATCTTCACGCCCACCGGTCTTGTCGGCGGGAGCGGTGACGGCGCTCCAGCAGTATGAGTGGCCCGGCAACATCCGTGAGCTTCGCAACGTCCTCGAACGGGCCGTGCTGCTCGGCAGCTCCAACGTACTGGCACTCCGCGATCTCCATTTCGACACCTGCCAGCTTGCCATCCCGGCCAGCCATGGAGAAACCTCCTGAAACCCCCCGGCCGGCGTGACGAGCAGCCCGGATGCACTTGTCCGCAAACGCCATCCTTGGCAGAAACGTGCAGCCCATGGGATGTACGTTTGACGTCATGAAATGCGTTTTCATAGTCTGAGAGGTCGTTTTGTGGCATAAATTGGTGATGAAAGCGCCCGGGGCACGGTGCTCGTAACCGATGAGCCATGGAAAAGTCCTGTCCCCTGGCAAGCCCCTCTGATCCGCTGCGCGGCCGAACAGACACGGAGGAACAGTCGCCCGCCCGCGTCTTGTCGAGGTGGCCGATCGGGGCAGGGGGCCGGCGCTCGATGTCCTGGGGCGAGGAATGTCACCCTGATTCGTAATCAGCAGGTCCGCGGTTCGAATCCGCGCGTCGGCTCCAGTCCAGATCCCTAAAACACAAGCACTTATCGAGATCCGGCACCTCTGGCCGCCATGGTCGGTTCTCCGGGATGTCATCAGGATGTCATCTCTGGCTTAAGTCCCTTGGCTGGCTACTTCCTGATCCCCGCGTCGGCCTGACGAGCCTGCCACGACTGGCCCCTTCTTCCGCACCCGCCTCCCACAGCAGATCCGGGCCATTCCAGCTCCTGTGGCCGGAGGTTCGAGCCATGAAAGCCGGAGAGGACGCTCAGAGCCAACAGCGCGCCCCGCCGAGGCGGTCCTGGCCTATACTAGGCTAGGGGATCGCCCAATCCCGGGCAGATTCAATCTCAGGGAGGTCAAAGAATATGATCAGGCAATCCGCAACCGTGGCGGCCGTTGGCCGCTGCCTCGTCCTTCTCGTCACCGTCGTCTCAGCGGCTATCGCGCAGCCGCCGAACGGCTACTACGCCTCCGTCGACTTCACCAACGTAGCCACCATGCGGGCGACGCTCCACGAGGTCATCGACGACCACACCCGTTACCCGTACACCTCCACAGCGACCGACACCTGGGACATCCTCGATCTCGCTGACGAGGATCCCGGCAACCCCGCCAACATTCTGGACGTCTACCGTAACGCCTCCTACCCCAAGGCGGGAGGCGACAACCCCAACTACAATCGGGAGCACACCTGGTCCACGTCGTTCGGGCATCCCGACGATGAGGTCGGGAACTACCCCTACACCGATTGCCACGGCCTCTTCCTTTCCGACAGCGGCTACTACAGCTCGCGGAGCAACCTCCCCTACCGGTACTGCTCGGCCGGATGCACCGAGAAGCCCACCATGGGCGGTACCACCGGTAGCTATCCCGGGACCTCGAACTGGTGCACCGGATCTGGGGCCACCGGCACCTGGGAAACCTGGATCGATCGGCGCGGCGACGTCGCCCGGGCGCTGTTCTACATGGACGTCCGCTACGAGGGTGGGGTCCACGGCGTTACCGGCTACGCCGAGCCCGACTTCATCCTCACCGACGACGATTCCCTGATTGCCGCCAGCAACACCAGCAATAACGAGCCGATCGCCTATATGGGCATCCTCACCGACCTGCTCGCCTGGCACCTGGAGGATCCGGTCGACGCGGTCGAGGAGGCACGCAACGAGGTGGTCTATCTCTACCAGGGCAACCGGAACCCGTTCATCGACCACCCTGAGTGGGTGGCCTGCATCTTTCTTGACCTCG
>JAAEQG010001655.1 GCA_024231775.1 bacterium | reverse complement strand
GGTGGTGCTCGATCACGACGTCAAGATCGAAACCGTCCCGGTGGCCGACGCCGACGTGCGGGCGGCCTACCAGTATCTGATCGGATCCGAAAGAGAGGCGAGATGACCGCGAACGAGACCTTCGTCAAGCATCCACGTGCGGCGGCGGCGCCGCCGCTGGATTTCGACCTTCTGAGCCGTCAGGTTCTGGGCATTCTGCGTCTCGAGCTGCGCCGGAACCTGTTCAGCAAGCGTGCCTTCGCGCTCTATTTCCTGGCCTTTTTCCCGGTCTTCCTGGTGGGCGTGTGGACCCTGACTCCGTTCCCAACCACCCACATCGATGGGCCGTCGGAGGCGATGACGATGTTCGCCATGCTCTTCGTGCCCTACCTGCGGATCTCGATTTTCCTCAGCACGCTGTTTTTGTTCATGAGTCTTTTCCGATCCGAGATTCAGGAACGGAGTCTCCACTACTACTTCCTGACTCCGGTTCGCCGCGAGATCCTGGTGGTTGGGAAATACCTTTCGGCTCTGTTCGCGGGCTGCGGAACCTACCTCGTATCCACCGCGGCGCTCTATGTGCTGACCTGCCTGCCCTGGGGGGTGAGGGAGGCCTCGCGCTACCTCTTCCAGGGGCCGGGGCTGGGAAATCTCGCGGCCTACCTGGGGATCGCGGTCCTGGCCTGCGCCGGCTACGGCGCCGTGTTCCTGTTGGCGGGGCTGTTTTTCCGCAATCCGGTGATCCCGGCGTTTCTGGTTTTCTGCTGGGAGTTCATCAACTTCCTGCTGCCGGCGTTCCTCAAGAAGGTGAGCGTCATCTTCTACCTCCAGGCGCTTTATCCGATCCCGACGGAAGTGAAGAGCCTCCTGGCGGTGATCGCCGACCCACCCCGGGTGTGGGTGTCGATTTTCGGGTTGCTGATCTTTACCGTCCTGGTCCTGGGCGCCGCCTGCTGGCGGGCGCGGGCCATGGAGGTGGCTTACGGCGGCGAGTGAGCAGCGATTGTTCCCGATAGATTCGAAACGCCTCGGCGGCTCGCGGGCTACGCAAACTCAACCCGAAGTTGCCTGCCCACGGCGCGGGCCAGCCGTTCCAGGTTCTCCAGGGTGATGGCCGTATTCTCGGGATCCAGCAGGAGATCGACCTGGTCCGTGGTAGCATGAAGCCTTTCCGCCAATCCGGTCTTGCTGATGCTCGACTCTCTCATGATGTCGCCGAGTTGCAGTGCCAAGAGCCGTTTGTGGGCCTTGGCGGACACCTCTTCGAGGATACCTTCCTCTTCCAGAAAACTGTCGAAATCGCTACCGCTG
>JAAEQG010001654.1 GCA_024231775.1 bacterium | reverse complement strand
GCAGAGATCGAATCTGATCCGCAGTCATCGTGAAATCTCCTGACATCCTGTCCAGGAGAGCGCGCTCCCGATATACCCGCTAGAAAACACATCGGACAACCCCACCGTTCGGCTTGAGCGAATCTAGCGCTGCCATACTAGACCGGCAGGAAGGCCGGCACCACATAGGTTCTGAGGATAGATTCTAGTCACACGCCTTTCGGACGGCGGTCACGCTGCCAGATACCATGAACATGGGTCTCACGCCGGATCGCTCCAGTTTTTCCACACCTGGGTGGCAGCTGACCTCGCGAACGGCAACGTCTACGATCAGGTGTGCGCCGGTGCTGCAGAGGATCAACTCCTCAGCCAGGTCATGTACGAGCGTCAACTCGGCATTGAGCGAGGCATGACCAGACTCGGATGGTCGATCGTCAGCCTCGAGCAGGTATTCCCCTCTTCCACGCTCCTGCAGATCTCTGACGTACAAACTCATGGCGAACGTTCGTCCGATGAAGCACTCCCGCATGTCCTTCATGGTGTCTGCCCGCAAGCGGGTGAGGCCCAATGTGGTGAGTTTCTTCGATTTCGCACGATGGACGTCCAGTAGACGGATGCTCTGCTCGACTGCATCGCCGATCTGGAGCGTTTGCTCCGCGCCCGGTGCACTGTCGATCTCCGGCTGCTTGGCCAACAAGACACCGAGACGTTCCGCCGCAGTAGCCAACTGACCTTTGGCCACCTCGCGCTGACGCGCCAAGTCGTTGATCTTCCTGTCCGCCGATTGAGTCAGCCTCTGCATCACGTTCTGCATCTTGGTGATGCGCTTGCGTACGTTGTCTTCCGCGGTGACCGCGCGGTTCTTCTGTCTGCTTCTTCCGAGCTCGTCCGTCGCGGTGCCCATCCTCGAACGAGCCGTCCTGGCCGTATCCGCCAGTTTGCGAATCGCGCTGTCATGGCTGTGCTGCTGACGGGGCAGGCTCTGAATCAATCTCTGCGTATCCAGGGCGGACTTGATGCAGGCGTCCACCGCGTTGAGGGCCAGCCGGAGTGCGGTGCGTGACTCTTTGTAGTCCTCCGGGCCGTGCAGGGCGAACTCGCGCAACGAACCGGAGCCTTTCCGACCGCTGACCAGATCCTGGAACCGCGGATTCTCCGCCAAACGCTCGAACTTGGCTGAGTATCTGACCCAGGCGTCCACGAAACGGTCGTCGCCCAGGTCAATGTGGCTCAGGGAGATCACTCCGCCGCGATAGCTGTAACCGTGGGCATACCCGATGACGTACGCGATCCACGCCTGCTGATTGGGCTCACCTTGGGCCAGGACGGGGCGGACCAGGTCCGAGACCTCCTGGAGCATCTGCTTGGCGGCGATCGGATCGACGCGCGACTCGTAGATGAACCTCTTGACCTCCGCCTTGGTGAAGGTCTGCGTCTCGCCATCTGCGGTGACGATGGAATACCCCTCTGGCGTCTTCGTAACCTCGCCGGACAGCTCGCCGCCACCGGTAAGGATGAGCCTGTCGCCCCATCCCGGAGTGGCGCCAGCCGCAAGAACACAAATGCTCAACAGAATGCTGCAACGCATGGATCACCTCCTTAAGAAACGACGTGGACTGTACACCGATGGTGGCCAAGTGCTCTCCACGCGTAACCACTACCATACATTCCGGCGCACCAGACTGGTTCGGTGATATTGAGATGCTCTCACCGCCTACAGACGCCGAACCCGTTTCTGCACAGAGCCCTATTCCTACCACTCTCCGCACTGCCAGTCAAGGACTGCGGGCGTCGCAACGGGGGCGGTGTCGCAACGAGGACGTGGCTCTTTTCTGATTGGCTGAATTCGTCCAGGGATGTCACTAGTTGAGCCCTGGGTGTGTTGACTGGTCGGGGGCGTCGTTCAGAGGCAACGCGACGGGCAGAAGTTCACATGCAAACTCACCGCTACACGCGGCCTATTCCGCCGATCCTGCTCGCAACGGCGGTTCAGAAGGAATCGGAGAGGGAGGGATTCGAAACAGGGTGAGCTATAACCGAATTTCGTTGATGGCTGGATGAAAGAAGGCGGCGTACTCTCGGGATCATGAATGGTTCCGAGCCGCCCACGTTGGGCAGAGGAGTACGCCGATGCACGATAGTAACGACGCAACCGCAAGGATTCCAGT
>JAAEQG010001653.1 GCA_024231775.1 bacterium | reverse complement strand
GCAGAGATCGAATCTGATCCGCAGTCATCGTGAAATCTCCTGACATCCTGTCCAGGAGAGCGCGCTCCCGATATACCCGCTAGAAAACACATCGGACAACCCCACCGTTCGGCTTGAGCGAATCTAGCGCTGCCATACTAGGGGTCTGACGAAAGAAAGCCACGGTTGATCCGTGCTGTGTCCCTCAACCGGCTCGATCGATATCCGCCCAACCGCTGGGCTGCCGGCGAAAGTGCGTCGAGATGACGACCGATAACCGCTCTGGTGCCCGAGAAGTCGCCGGAACCGCAAACATAGTGCCAGGCAGTTCTTCACGGTTACCCGATTCAAGCCGATTCAACCCTTGTTGAGCCGAGCGCGCAGGGCCCGGGAGGTGCCTATGAGTCTACCCTATTTGACTGCCCATCAAGTTGCAGAACTTCTGCAACTCAACGTCGAAACTGTCTATGCGCTCATCACCCGCGCTGGGCTTCCGGCGACTCGGATCGGACGAAGATGGCGTTTTGACGAATCAAGAGTGCGCAAGTGGTTCCACGAACACTGCAGCGAGGCCGAGAACACCGGCGCCTTGCAGATACCGAGCCAGACCTCGGGAGAACCATCCTGCCGCGCCGTGCCGGCTCGCGTCTGTCAGGAATATCCGAGCGAGGAGATCCGGATGCGTGAGACACAAGAGCGCGGCGACATGCACAGAGGTCCACGAGATCATGGAGGCGATGGACACTAATGGCAAACCAACTGACTGATGCTGAGCAAGTGTTGGATTCGCTCGACAAATCCGCAGGCCGAGACGCCGGTGCGGCCAACCGGCGAGTCGCACGCCAGACCTGGCGCAAGCAGCTCAAGGTCATCGTAGCACAGCCCGGAGGAGACGTGCGCTGCATCGAAGTCGTGAGCCGGAACCTGAGCAGCGGCGGCTTGTCGTTCATGCACAACGGCTTTCTTCACGCTGGGACACGATGCGAGCTGCAACTGGTCACCGCGGACGGCGCCTGGATTGACGTCCGTGCCGAGGTGGTACGCTGCCGGTATGTAGCCGGCGGTGCCCATGAGGTCAGCCTCAGATTCGACAAGCCTGTGGACGACAGCCAATTCGTCTCCCAGGAGCTTTCCGCGAGCATTCTGCTCGTTGATGACGCCGAGGACGTCCTGCGATTGACGGGGCACTTCCTGAGCAAGGCCGGGGCCAAGGTCGTCACAGCCAAGCGCGGTTTCCAGGCCCTGAAGCTGGTGGCCGAGCAGGATTTCGACCTGATACTGTTGGACGTCGAAATGCCAGGCGTCAGCGGGCCTGAAGTGGCCAAGGCGCTGCGCGAGCGCGGCCTCACCGTCCCGATCATCGCCTATACCGCCAACGACGATCAGGCAACGCGTGAAGAATGCCTGGCTGCCGGTTGCAGCGAGGTCCTGGCCAAGCCGCTGGGCAAGACAGAACTCATCAACGCGGTGACGGCGTTCCTGGCCGTCGAAGAACCGATCACCAGCAAGCTTGCCGGAAATCCGGAAATGACCGAGTTCATCCACGATTTCCTCGGGAGTCTGCCGGGCAGGATTCAGGAGATGCAGCGTTGCGTGCAAGCGAAGGACGCCGAGAACCTGGGTCCCCTGACCAGGCAACTGATGGTTGCGGCGAGTGACAACGGCGGCTGTGGGTTTGGTGAACTCAGCGCCGCGGCAGGCGCGCTAGCGAAGACTCTGACCGGAACCGCCGATTGGGCATCGGCGGAAGGAGCTATGTCTACGCTGAACAACCTGTCGCGTCGTGTCAAGGAGACGAGAGAATGACTGCGACGCGACGGCCCGTACACTGCCGCACCGCCCCCAGGCGTATCGCCCCAGGAGAGTAAGAGATGACAGCACAACTTCCATCAAACCGGCAAGGTCAACCCGGGCCCGAGCCTGCGCCGAAGCCAAGCTCAACGCCGACCACACCGTTCGCCGCAACGGCGACCACCTGCTCCAGCTCATCAACGACATCCTGGACATCTCCAAGATCGAAGCAGGCAAGCTTGAAGTCGAGCACATTCCATGCTCCCCCGTTCAGGTTGTCAGCGAAGTGAAAGCGCTGATGCAGGTCCGGGCCGACTCCAGGAATCTACGTTTCAATCTCGAGTTCATCGGGGCCGTGCCGGAGACCATCGAAAGCGACCCCACGCGACTGAAACAGATCCTCGTAAACCTGATCGGCAACGCCATGAAGTTCACCGAGGTCGGCGGCGTCAGGCTCATCATACGCCTTGTGGAGGAGCCAGGAGGCCAGGTCGCCGAGGGGACAAGTGACGTGGATCAGCTTCCGCCCGCGTCCCTTGAATCCGCGGGCCCTCGAACCCTTCCTCCAGTTCGACGTGCTCGACACAGGGATCGGCATGACCGAGGAGCAGGCGGGCAAGCTGTTCCAGGCGTTCTCGCAGGCTGACACTGCCACCACACGCAAGTTCGGTGGCACAGGACTGGGTCTCAATATAAGTAAGCGACTGTCAGAGATGCTCAGCGGCGACATCTCCGTCGAAAGCAAGCCCGGCGTGGGCAGCGCGTTCCGTGTAACCGTGACCACGGGCTAGCTCGAAGGCGTGAAAACGCTGGACGATCCGGCGAGGGCAATCTACATGCAGCCGGAGGACACCAAGCAGGCCGGCCAGGAAGACACCAAGCTCGATTGCCGCATTCTGCTGGCCGAGGACGGGCCGGACAACCAGCGGCTCATCGCACTCGTGCTGAAGAAGGCCGGTGGGGATACCGGCGACACGGCTTCGTCGGGGCTTGGCCAGGATGACGACGCCATGCCTTCGAACAACGACAAAGGAGAACGAGCCGACCCGCGGCCCGGTCACGGCCGCAACGGCGCCGACGATTACAGAGGGGCCGAGAGGATCCCAGTGCCGCATGGTTCCCTTCAGTCGGGCGCTGTCTGCCCGGACTGCAAGCGGGGCAAGGTCTACGAGATGTCTCCGCCGGGAATGCTGGTCCGGATCACGGGCCAGGCGCCGGTGCAGGCGAAGGTCTACGAGCTCCAGAAGCTGCGCTGCAACCTGTGCGGCAAGGTGTTCACGGCCCAAGCCCCGGAAGGAGTGGGTGAACAGAAGTACGACGCGACGGCGGCGAGCATGATTGCCTTGCTGAAGTACGGAAGCGGGCTACCCTTCAACCGCCTGGAAGGGCTCCAGGGGAGTCTCGGAATTCCCCTGCCGGCCTCGACCCAGTGGGACATTGTCAGCGACACCGCCAAGATGATCGCCCCAGCCTACCACGAGTTGACTCGGCAGGCCGCCCAGGGAGAGGTTCTGTATAACGACGATACCACGGTCAAGATCCTGGAGTTCATGGGCAAACGCGCCAAGCAAGCCGTCTTGGCGGACGGGACACCGAGGACTCTGCCAAGAAGAAGGCGTCCAAACGCAGCGGCCTGTTCACCTCGGGCATCGTGTCCACCAGCGAGGGCCTTCAGATCGCGTTATTCTTCAGCGGGCGCCAGCACGCCGGGGGAAACCTGGCCAGAGTGTTGGCCGAGCGTTCTTCGGAACTGGGGCTCCGATCCAGATGTGTGACGCGTTGTCGCGCAACCTGCCCACGGAATTCAAGACCCTTCTGGCCAACTGCCTCGCTCACGGCCGTCGCCGGTTCGTTGACGTGGTGGATCGCTTCCCCGAGGAGTGTGGCTACGTATTGGAGACGCTGTCCGAGGTTTACAGGAACGACGCCGTGGCCCCCGAGCGGAACCTCTCGTCGGAGGAGCGCCTACGCTTCCACCAGCCCGAGAGTGGTCCGCGGATGAAAAACCTGAGGACGTGGCTCACCGGGCAGTTCGAGGAGCGGCTAGTGGAGCCCAACTCGGCGCTGGGCGACGCCATCTCCTGCATGTTGAACCACTGGGAGAGGCTGACGCTCTTCCTGCGTCAGCCCGGGGCACCCCTGGACAACAACATCACCGAACGCGCTTTGAAACGGGCTATCCTGCACCGCAAGAACGCCTTGTTCTACAAGAACCGAGAACGGTGCCCACGTCGGGGACCTGTATATGAGCTTGATCTACACGTGCCAGCTTGGCGGCGGCGATCCCTTCGCTTACCTGAGCGCGCTGCAACGCAACACTGCAGACCTCGCCGCCCAACCCGAGAACTGGATGCCGTGGAACTACCGCGAAATGCTCAAGACCGCCGCCTCGCCCTCGGACCCCGCCCGCGGCTGATTGCCGCTGATCCCACGCCAAATCGGCCACCCCCTCTCCCCGCCGGGCGCCTCAATCGTGATTACGCATACCTGCCGGAAGCACACGGTTGATGTTGAGCTTGCTGAGCAGGTCGTACCGGTACCTGGCGGATTCATCGAGCGACTGGGAGACCTCGCGCACGAAGGTGGCTGGGAGCGGAACGGAACCGGAGATTTCATGATAGTCGGCGCCCGCTTTGAACTCCGCCGCTTCCGTCTTGAGTTTGCCAATAATGTTTTTGGTGTAGTAGGTGCGGTCGGCCACGATCTGGGAGGTGGCTGTGGCCGCACGTTGCTCGGCCGAGGCGACAACCTGTCGGTCGTTGACCTCGTCGAGGAACTCCTTGGTGAACTTCTGGGTGAGCATCCGCTGGCGTCCCGCCAGATTGATGACCGCAGTGTCGGTCTTCTGGACGTAAGTCACCCAATAGGTCACCCCGACGATTCCGACAATCAGAAGAGTGAAGATGCTGAGCATGGCGCCTAAGCGAAAGCTGAGGGAGAGTGATTTCATAATCCTACACCGAGCCTTTCGTGCTCCAGTATTGCGGGCTGGACATGGACCTTGGTCCGTGATGCTCTTAACGCCGCTTCCCGGGGAGCCTAGGTCACCCATTCACCTGTAGGGCGGTGGGGCGAAGCGGCTTGTACGGGGCTGCCTAGTTGATCGGTTTCCACCGCCCCCGCGCCAAGCAAGAATCTGGAAACAGTGCCGGTCCCGCGTGGCTGTCGAGCGTGTGCAGGGTGGCGGAGACCGAGGAGGTAGGAGGAGTGTTGCGGTTTCGAGACGCCGAGTATGCAGGATTCCGTACCGCACGGGAATCTCGTAGTATTGGCTGCAACCGTGGGCGGTATCGGACCCTGCGGGCGTAGCTGACGTGGTGGGGCGGTGATGAGAATCGAACGGGTTGGCGAGGTGGAGGTGTGGTGGATCGAGCGGCCCGGGGGCGCTCGGGTGGCTCCGCGCGTGGCGCTTTCAGCTCTGGTAGTCATCGCCGTGCCCTTGGTGTTGTTGTTGTGGTGGCTAGATGGTCAGGGTGAGCGTTGGTGGCCGTGGACGACGGTGGTGCAGTTCTCTCCGAGCCTTGGGCATTACGTGTTGCGATATCTGCTGTTGTTGGGGGGGGCTGCGGTCTACGTGGTGGGGAGCTCGGCGTTGGCTTGGCGGCGGCTGGGGTTGACCGCGCAGGCGGACCTGGACCAGGCCCAGTCGGCGGCGGATGGTGGACGGTGGTCTGAGGCGGCAGTCTGTCTGCACCGCTACGGGATAATGCGTAGTGAGTTGGGCCGGCAGGCGGAGCCGCGTGCCCAGGCGCTGGATCGCATGGTTCGTCCGCACCTCGGTGGTGGGCGACGTCTGTACGTTTATCATCGTTCCACTGCACCACCTGTTCCAGAGACGCCGAGTGCGGGGTTTCAACCGCAGGTAGTACCGATATCGGTGGCTGGGGGATGGTGGATTGGGCTGGTGGTTGCGGTGCTGGCGATCGGTGCCCTGGCGGAGTTGCGGGATGCGCTGGTCACGGGCGTCTGGAGCGGGCTGTTGAACGTGAACTTCGTCGCGGCGGCTGCGATACTGGCGGTCTACGCGTATGTCTCCGCTGCGGGTTTCCTGGGGCGGCGGAGCTACTTCCGCTTTGCTCCGGGGACGGCGGAGCTGCTACGCTTCAGGGCTTTTGCGGCCAGCACGCACATCGACACGATTCCGCTGAGGGAGTGTGACGTCTTCCTGGACGTGACCGGGTTTTCCGCCACGGTGGCGTTCGTCGAGCGCTCCGGCGGACGGGTGGTGGCGGAGTATCACCTGAGCCGCTCGCCCCGGACGCTGGAGATCTGCTTCCGCGCGGTGTTGTCCGCAGCTCCGGTGCAGGCGCTACCCGAGCGAGAGTTGACCTCGTGAGCATCGGTGGCTGACCTAGCGTGCAGCTACGTGGGGGGGGCGTCCGCTCCTGGGGGGGCCGGACGGGTAATGACCTCGAGTCCACGCTTGGTGAGCTTTCGGGTCAGGCGTTCGGCGTGGGCGGCGGCCGACGGATCGATGGGGACGAGCAGGAGGTGAGCCCCGGGATCTTTCGTCAACTGCGCACGTACGCGGGCCTCTAGTTCGGCGATTCCGATGGGCTGATTGGCCAGGCGCAGCGAGCCGTCGGGGTGGACGAAGGCGCGGGTCCTGCCGCGCTGGGAGCTGCTGAACCTGAGGACACAGGGGGTTCCGAGGGGGGGGATCTTCGGAGTGTTCGCCGTCAGCCAGAGCGCGCTGTTATCACTGGTGTGCGTTTCGGGAAGGGCGATGAGGGCGGAGTCGAAGTCGACCACGGCGATGATCGTGCCCTCGAGGTCCGCCGCAAAGCGTCCATCGGGTAGGCGCCGCGATCCGGCGAAGACCCAGTCCCGGCGCTGGAGCGGACCTCCCTCTCCGCGGTTCATCCACCGGTGAATCCCCACAACCTGTTCGGTTCTCGCGGCGTGGGTGACGACGTCTATGCGCAGGGGGGCACCGTCCGCGGGGCGCCACCGTCCGGACGGCGGGTCGTACGTCGTCGGGTTTCCCGGTTCGAGCCCGATCAGCCCGAGAGCCTCAAAGATGCGGACGGGGTGGGCGTACACAGCGAGGATGCTTTCATGCTCTCGGGTGTGGGGGGTGCAGGCGAAGAGTTCGAGCGGCCCGTGACGCAGCACAATCTTGGCGTCCACCTCTACGGTCAACCTGGCCCAGTTGATCCGCACGCCGGTGGAGTAGGGTATGGCCCGGTCCGCAACGGGCTGGGTCGTCGGCGGAGCGGCGGGCGCAGCCGTGGGAGACAGGGCGCAGCCGAAGAGGACGACGGACAGGATCGGTCCGCAAAGTCTGGTCGGAAGTATGGGCTTGCCCCGGACCGATGCGTCCACGGCGGGTTTCACGGTCAGCCGCGCGATCCGAAGGTTGGGAAGGCTTGCTCCTCGGCTTCGCGGGTGATGATGATGGTCGGTTTGACCAGGATCAGGAGGACGGTCTCGTCCTTGACCAGTGACCGGTTGGAGTAAAGACGCTTGAGCACCGGAATCTTGGACAATACCGGGACTCCGGCCTCGACTTCCACCTCTTCGGTAGTCTTCATGCCGCCGATCAACAAAGTGCCACCATCGGGCACCTTGACGGTCGTGCGGATGACCTGTGACTGGGTGGTGGGCAATTGGATGAAACCGCCCCCGGCGGCAGTGCCAGCTGCTCCCCCGCTGTAGGGGAACAGCTCGATCCCCTCGAGGGTTCGGACACTGGGCAGGAGGTCCATGGTGATGTACTTTTTGTCGGCCGAAACGGTGGCGCGTACGTCCAGGACGGCGCCGCTCAGGATGGTGGCGGTCTGCGGTTGCTGGGCGACGGCGGTTTCATCGACGACCGGCTGAACATCGGAGACATAGGCTTGCTCGCGGAGTACTCCAACCCAGGCGCGTTGTCCGTTGAAGAGCACCAGGCGCGGGGCGCTCATCGTGCTGCTGCGTCGGTCCGCCTGGGTGGCCCGCAGCATGAAATCGACCTGAATGTTGTCGAGGAAGCTCCCGAAGATCTGGACGGCGGCGGTATCCAATCCACCCAGCGATCCGGGAATACTGGTGGTCTGAGTCTGGGTGATACTCAACACGTCGTTGAGGATGGGGATGGGAGTCATCCTCGATCCGCTGTTCATGAAACTTCCGGTCTGGGGGACCAAGCCGACGTTTCCGTAGGGTTGGCGGATGTTGGTGACGGCGGTAGTCGGGATCCCTCGAGGGTCGAGAGCTACGCCGACGCCGGGAACCGCCGGGGAGAAACCCATCCGAGAGAACGATCTGGGGAGCAGCAGGGCGGTTCCGTCGTCCAGTCCGTTGACGCGATCGTATCCGGCGTTGCCCTGGTTGAGGATGATGTCGAGGTCGATGCCCATTTCTTCGAGGTAGTTTGCGGTAACGGTCAGGAAGCGGGCTTCGACGGCGATTTGTACGGTGCGTTCCTCGCGCAACTGGCTGAGCAGGTCGGCGATCTGCTCGTGGCCGGAGGAGGTCTGAGCGACGATGAGGCTGGCTTCGAGAGCCCGAATGGATGCGTCGGTCCCGCCGGCTTCCCGCCAGCTTTCCGGTTCGATCGTCCCCCGGATGAGCAGGACGATGTCCTCGGCGCGTTCCTCGCGGCTGCGCTCGTCGAGGTCGCCGCCACCACCACCACCACCGCCTCCCTGGAAGGGGTTCTGGCTGGCGGTTCCGCCGCCCGGTCCGCTTCCGCCGCTGGCCTGTTCGAGGGTGACCCGCGGCGCGTCGGCAAAGTCAGGCACGCGCATGAGCAGGTCACTGACGTCGTACACCTGGACGAAGACGTCCCGGTCGAGCAGGTCGCGCGTGGCGATCTTGATGATGCCCTCGCTGACTACGTAGCCGAGCTCAACGGCTCCGCCACCCAGCTGGGAGAGGGTCTCCTCCAGCGCCCGGCGGAAGGTGATCTCCTCAGGGAGGATCAGGGTGACGGGCGTGTCTTCGTCGATGGCGTGGTTGGCCAGGTCGGACCAGACCACGGTGATGTTGACCTGCTGGGTGTCTGCCACGGTCTCGATGACTTCGCCGAACGGGGTCTCGTCGAAAGACACCGGGATCCGGGCGGCGAGTTTGCGGCTGATGATCTGATCTTCGGGGGAGATGTAGCCCTGGCCGGAGACGACCCGGTCGGGGCGGCTGATGATCTCCAGCCAGTTCTTCGGATAGGTGAGATTCCGGTGCCAGGGGATGCTAGCCTCCTGGACTTCGGCGAGAATACTCTGAGTCTGCTTCTGCCTGGTGGTATCGGTGTCGCGTTGGCGCAGGAACGCCCACTCATCCTCGAGAACGTCCAGCATCCAACGGGCTTGATGATTGCGCGGGTCGATATTCACCACCTGGCGGAGGATATCGATGGAAGCTTCATAGTTGCGGTCTTTGCGCTGCTGGGCAGCTTGATCCATCAGCGTGTCCACTCGACGCTGTCGAGCCCCACGTTCCTCACGGCGTCGCTGAGTGTCCTTCTGGGCTACATCTTCGCGGATCTGGCGGACCTGGAGTTCGTCGTAGTGACGGGCTTCGTCTTCGACGAACCTGGCCAGGGCATCGACCTCGGCCCGCAAGCTCTCGTAGCGTGCGAGGGGGCGGGCAAACTCCTTGCCGGCTTCGACGGTCTGGCGGGCGCGGAGCACGGCCTGCTTGGCCAAGTCGAAACGGTTGGCCATGACGTGCTCGCGTATCTGGGCTTCGGTGTCACGGTAAGTGGTGACCACGCGCTGCCAGCGAATCAGGTTGCGATGATTGATTTCATCGACCAGATCGAGCGATCCGGATTCGACCATGGCGTGAGCGCGAACCCGCTGAATACCATCGACCGCTTCGGGGAAACCGGGCACCACGGTCAGAGCTTGCTTGAACAGGGCGGCAGCCTCATCGTGTTTTCCGGAGTCAAGAGCTCGATCTCCGCGCCGGGTGAGCACCCGGGCCTGAGCGGTTGAATCGCCCTCGACTGGGGGCGGCGGGGCCGCCGATGGCTGGCGCACGACCTCGCTGGCCATTTCCCGGGTGGTGACCGGGGCGGCGTGAAGGTCGTCGCGTTCTTGGCCCTGGCTGCGCTGGGCGCCGACGGCGCGCAGTCCCTCCTCAGCATCACGTCGCAGTGTGGCGGAGGCGTATTCGTTCTCCAGGACGCCGTCGAAGAGCACGTCAGCCTGTTCGAGTTGTCCCTCAGCCAATGCGTCCCGCGCGTCATCGTAATCCTGATTGGCTTTGCCCACCATGGTGATGGCGACGCTGATGCGATCGACGTACTCGTCGCGGAGGACCTTCTGGTCATCGTCCAGCGCATCGCGGTCGATACCGAGAAGCACCTCCTGGGCCAACAGGTACTTTCCGGCGTCGAACAGGGCGGTGCCCTTGCTGAGTTGCTCCGACGCTTCGCCGGCGGCTACCGTAACGGGTAGTGTCAGACACACGAGAATCGCCGTGATCCGACCGAAGAACCTCAATGCTTGCAACGGAATTCCTCCTCAACTGACCGCTGGTCCGTCAAGCGGGCGACCGCCATCAACGCTCGTCGGACCCTGCGGAATGTCGTCGGGCCGGTTGGCCACCGGTACGCGCCGCGTCGGATTGCGCGTCACCGGATTCGCAGACGCGGAGTCTAAAGTTACCTGGGGCAGGACGCAAGTGCTGCCACCGCATGAGTTGGGCTATGCCAACCCTTCGCCCGGCGTGGTTCCCACACTGGGGGACCGGTGTCGAGGTCTTGCCGAGGGTTCTGCGCCGCCGCGAGCCCACGACGAAGGCCCGAAGGCCGGTCTGCGAATCCGTCGATACGCCCGGAGACAGCCAGGAAAGCGGATCTACAGGCCATGGATACTGGTGGCCAGTACCTCGGTCGATGAATCCCGCAGCGACTCGCAATGGCGCCTCCTCGCTCCCTGACGGTCGCGAATCGGTTTGCAGAAGTTTTCGGCACTGCTGGGATGGTCGCATGTCTTGTGGAACGCAGTATTAGGGTCGTCCGGGACCGGGTCCGCCGGTTGGCCGGCTAGATAGTGACTTCAGCTCGCGGTATCGCTCGCTGCGTTTGTCCACGTCGAGCAGCCGTTCGTGCAGTCCTCCGGATGAGTCGAGGTAGACCATGGCTACGGTCTTCTTGGGCTTACCCAGGGTGACCACTCCGCGGCGAACCTTGCGGGGCCGGTAGGTGCGGTCGAAGTTCAGATCGACCACGGTGGCGCCGGTAGTGAACTCGACAGGGACTTTCGGCTGATTCACGGATCCACCGATCCGCACGTACTCGCGCCCGCCGATCGAATCTCCCAGGCTGACGTGGAACGAGTCTTTGACCCAGGTCCCTTCGTGCCATCTGAAGACGTCGATCTTACCGGTTGCGTCGCGTTCCTTTCGACCCACCAGGAAGAACTCGGTGTCGTAAGGGATGGAAACCTCGTCGGACGCGGGCGACCACTCGCCCTCAAGCAGGGCGACTTCGGCATCGTGGGGGTCTTTCAGTTCGGCGGTGGCCCCAGCGAAGGGATTGAAGAGCAGGGCGCGCATCCGGTACTCGTAAGTTCTCCCGCTGACCACGCTGTCCGGCAGGGTATCGTGTACCCAGACGATCTGCGTGGGAGAAACCTCTCGGGGTCCGGGGGGTTGGGCTTCGCGCAGGGATTTCTGGCGCACGGCGCGATCATAGATGCTGTTGGCGTCCTCTTTCTCCCTGTCATTGAAGTAATCCCAACTCGTGATCCTGAGGTCTTTGTCGAGGCGAGTGATGATGGCGTCGAAGCAGCCTTGGCTCAGCCAGTCCTCGAGTTTGGCCAGTTCTTCGGCGATGATCTTGCGATAGTCGGGTTCATTGTTTTGCCGTGGCGGCTTCTTCGGCTCGGGGTAGCGGTTGTAGAACGGGCAGTTGCCGACCTCGTTGCCCCACCAGAATTCGTCGTCGTGACGGCGAAGATCCACACCGAAAGCTTCTTCGATGCGGTCGTGGAGCCACCAGTCGCCATAAGCGATGGGAGGGGGCATGGGCCGCACCAGCTCGAGCCGGAGATAGTCGTCTCGAACGACTTTGTTGAAGAAAGTGTCTATTGCCAGGCGCTGATCGTCAGTGACGGCCCAGGTCCCGTCCTGCTGGGTGACTTCGAGATAGGGCAGTTCGGGGAGCGTCAGTGGGGCGTAGGGCTTGACGTCCTCCCATTCTCCAGTGGTTCCGTCCCAGCGTACCTCGCGCCGTTGGAGATCGGCCCCCACCGGGTACGGAACCGCCCGTCCGGGGGGATAGAGTTTGTCGTCGGCTCGCCTCCGCTGTTCCGCCAAGTCTATCGTAGCGGCGATGGTCACCCAGTTGACCGGGAAGAGGTCGGACATCTCGTGGCTGGGGACGTCGTTCCAGCTCTTGTAGTACTCGTCGATCTCGTCGGGCATGGCCGTTATGGGCATTGGCGGAGTCAGTACGGCTCCACTGCGCCCCCGGAATACGATAGGCTTGGCCATGCGGGCTACGGACAGGAGTTCGAGGTTGCCAATGTTGCGGGTCTGGATCCTGGGCACGTGCGGACCGAAGGGTACCGCGATCTGAAGCGCTGCAACCTGGACGGCGGGCGAACTGAGGTCGGGCGGTTCCGGTGTAATCACCTCCTTGCGGGTGCCGCGAATTCGGTCGCGTAGCTGAATCGCTTCGTCCCCGACGATCTGGTAGATCTCCGCGGGGCCGACTTGGCGCTGTCCGACGGGCATCGTGTTGGGGGACGAGACGAGGTACTTGACGCCCACGCCGATGAATAGCAGGACCGTGATCGCGAGCACACCTTTCTCGATATGTCTCTCGATTGGGCTGACGGCTTCTTTGGCCATGGTACCTGACTCCGGTTCAAACGGCTTCTGGCTGGATTACCCGGGGGTCGGCGATAGGTCCCCGGGCTGCTTCACTCGGAGGGCTCGTCTTCCTCGGGACGTTCAAGTCCCAGCTCATCAAGGATGGCGTCGGGCATCAGCCTCCGGTAGATGTCCCCAAAGTAGTACGCTTCGTAGTCGATGACCACGCGGACCACCGGATCCTCGCCGTAAATCTTGTCGGTCATGTCCAGGTTGGCGGGCACGGCTTGATAGGCCACGCGGAGCGGGGTGTAGAACCGGTAGCGGTCGTCGCCCAGCTTTCCGATCTCATCGACAATGGCCGGGACGTAGCGCTGATCCACCGCCAGCTTGACGGTGAAATGGAGGACGTCGTACAGGTCGTTCCCGAAGTACCCGGTGAACGACTCCGCCGGGGTTCCGGGCGGCTGGGCCGGGCCGTCGCCGCTGGCACGGGCGGGGGCGGCGCCGTCGGAATCCTCCATGACGTAGTCGGATACGCGGATGGAGAACAGGTCTTTAATCGGCAACACGCCGACCCAAGGGGTGACGCCTGCTTCCTGGAGGCGACGAACGGCTCGCTCGTTGATCCGCCGAAGTGCGGCGACCACGTCAGACTGGACCCAGAGGGTGCGCTGTGCGTCCCAGAGAACCTCAGGCGACAACTGCAGTCCGCCGGAGTACATCTCGTCGATGACGTGGAGGGCGGAGCTGTCCGCGTAGCAGTACATGCCTCTGGCCTTGACCAGGGCCGCCCGGGCAGGAGCCGATTTCCGGGAGGCGTCATCCGTGATCAGACCGGACCGGTTGGAGGGTGGCGCCACCGGCGCGCCGGTCTCACCCGTTGGTGGCTCAGCGGCGCGCGGCTTTTCGTTCTCGATCGTGATGCGCGTCTCGTAGACCTCGCGGTCGTCCGGGGGCTGGCCAGCCTTGAGGGAGTTGCGCAGGTCCTTGATCCGGGCGAGATAAGCGTCTTTGAATTCCAGCTTCTTGTCGCCGCCCGGTTCGGGAAAAACCCCGGGAACGAGCGGCTCCTGGCGATTCAGGGCGTGGCTCCACTCGACCGTCTCTAGATAGTGGCCCTGCACGGCGGATACGCGGCGCTGCTCGGCGGTGATGGCGTCGAAGTTGACCGTGTCGTTGGCGGCGCTGCCCAACTGCTGCAGAAGTGTCTGGGCTTCGCGGATGCGCGTGCGCACCTGCCCCATCGACTTCAGACCCAGCGCGCCCAGAGCAATGCCCGCCGTAGCCCCCAGCCCACAGATGATGAAGAACAAGTTCCTCTTGAGCAGATCCATAGGTCACTCTTCCGTTGTAGCATTCCGCGGTACGGTCGCCGGTGGTTCCCGGCTAGCTGACAGCTCTCTGGGAGAGCTGCTACCGGAGCTAATCCTCATCTCCGCCGGTTCCGCCTCCCTCGTCGGCGTTCTCCTCCTGGGCCGATTCCGGCAAGTCCTCCAAGACGATATCGAAGACCACGTCGAACTCCCAGTCGGCGTTCATCACCTCGTCGGTGACCGGATCGACAATCTCCTGGGCAGCCTGCGTGTTCTGTTGAGGACCGCGTGGAGTCCCTCCCCCACGGCCGCCTCGGCGTCCGCGGGTGCGCGGGGCGCGCGTCGCCGGGGGGCGTGCCCCGGGACCTGGCGCGGAGGAGAGCAGCACCTCGCCCCTGGTCAACCAGATCCGGTTGATATAGAAACCGCGTTCCGGCACCCGGCCAAGTTCGCGGAGCTTGGCTTTGAACTCATTGGTGACAAACGCCACGCGCCCGTGGTGTGGCGTCCGGCAGGTCAGCTCCACTTTGAATCCGTAACGGTTCTCGCCCTCGAACTCCTCGACGTCGGTTTCTCCCGCCAGGTCCACGATGCCTTCGAAGACGGCCTCGTCGTCCAGGTTGGGCTCAAACCGCGAGCTGAAACGCTCGATGAAGATCTGGCGGCGTTCGCTCCGCTTGAGGGCGTCCCCGCCGGCTTCCACTGCCGCACGATAAGCCTCGGTCGTGTCCGCGTCGGCCAGAGGAGGCTGGGGCGTGGGCAAGGCGTCGTGAATCAGCTTGAGCAGGTCGTTCCACAGCCCGCGGTCCTGCTGAAGCTTGAGGATGTCCTCGATGTTGCGCAGCTCGTCGCTGCCCTGTCCGGAGACGGCGTTGTACTCCTGCCTGAGCTTCTGGGCAGCAGCCAGGATCTGTCGCGCCTGATCGCCCGGAGTTCCGGAGGCCCCCTGGTTGATCAGCCGGTTGGCGTCTTCGGCGCTGGCGATGACGGGAGGATCGCCGAGGTTCTTGTTCAACTCGCCTATGTCGATGACTTGGCGTGCCCAGATCGCCCCGGCGGCCAGCAACAGACAAGCCGCCGCCGCCCCCAGGAATGGTCGCTTCCTACGCCAGACCACGCCGCGGGCGATCTCCGGAGGCAGCAGGTTGGTGATGATCTTGGACTGCTTGAGGCCTTGGACCGCCAATCCGTAGGCCACGCTGAAGCTGAGCAGCTCCTCCTTGAGCACGGAGACCTTGGTTCCCTCCGCGGGGACCAGCTTGTTGAACTTCTCGGGGCGATCAACGTTCATGCCCAGATTCTGTTGGAGATACTTCTGAAGCCCGGGCAACTTGAAGGCGTTACCTAGCCCGACGACCTTCGAAAGCTCGGCGTCCCGGTGGGTGGAGGTGTAGAACCCCAGGGAGCGCTGCAACTCCTGCACCAGGTCGGCGAACACCGGGCGCATGGTCTGGAAGATCTGGCGGGCATACTTGCTGGTGGCTGCGGAGCGCTTGAGGCTCTCCGCCTTGCCGAACGATAGCTTAAAGGCTTTGACCAGCGTGTCGGTGAAACTGTTGCCCCCCAGGGGAATGGTCCGGGTCCACAGTCCGTGAGCGGAAGCGACAATCAGATCGGTGTTCTCCGCACCGATGTCGAGCAGAACCGTGGTCTGGTCGGAGATCATCCCGTCGAGGTGGGCGCAGTTGTAGACGGCGAGCGGAGCGGACTGGACCGCCGCCGGCTCGATTCCGGCGTGTTCGTAGTGGAGCAGGTAGTCCCGGATCAGGTCGCGCTTCATCGCGAAGATTCCGACCTCGATGTCCGGGGTGTCTTCCTCCTGGAAGGTCTGGTAGTCCCAGATCACTTCGTCCATGTCGAACGGAATCTGCTGCTCCGCCTCGTAGCGCACGATCTCGGCGATCTTCTTGGCTTCCACCGGCGGCAGCTTGCTGAACCGGGCGAGGGTGTGATGTCCGGGAACGGCGACGACGACCGGAGTATCGGTGATGTCATTCCGCGAGAGGAACGTCTCCAGAGCGGTGGCGATGAGGGCTTCACTGTCGGCGTCGGGCTGGGAGAGAATCTGCTCGTGCTCGATGTAGTCGACCGCGAGCAACTCGAGGTTGCCATCCGGTGCAGCGCGGAGTTTAATCGCCTTGAGGGCACATTTCCCCACGTCAAGGCCCCATACCATCTGAGCGCTGGCCATCGGTCTCGTCTCCTGGCAGGATGCTACACCTTCGCCGCGTGACCATCGCCGTCCGCGTCCGGCGACCGCCGAGGCTCAGTATCACTGAACGACGGCGCTCTGTAAAGCGGTAGGCGACGGTGCTCCTCGCTCTGAGGATCTTCCCGCGCGCGGGACGCACACCCCACACCGGATTGGACGCATCACCCGTCTGTAGGTTCCGGGGGCGCGGCGAAGAGGATGTCCTCAGATTGTAGTCGGGCTGGATGATCTACCGCCCGGCGTAGCTGCGGAGGCCACTGTCGCGGGCTTGGCCCTCAAGAGAGCAGCCGTGCGACGTGTACCATCAGTATTCCCGGCTGCGGGGGTTGTCAATAGCCGCGGAGTGGCAGGGGGTGCATCCCGAGCAAGGCGGCAGAAACTGGCGAGGGTGGCATGGGCAAGCAGCAGCTTGCCCGTGGAATCGTCCAACACGGGCAAACAAGTTTGCCCATGCCACCCTAAATGGGATGCACCCACCGGCGGGGGG
>JAAEQG010001652.1 GCA_024231775.1 bacterium | reverse complement strand
GCAGAGATCGAATCTGATCCGCAGTCATCGTGAAATCTCCTGACATCCTGTCCAGGAGAGCGCGCTCCCGATATACCCGCTAGAAAACACATCGGACAACCCCACCGTTCGGCTTGAGCGAATCTAGCGCTGCCATATTAAGCAGCGCGGTCGCACAATCCTGTATACGACTCACTACATGGAGGAAGCTCAGCGCCTGTGCGATCGGGTGGCGATCATGGACCACGGCCGGATCATGGCGCTCGATACGGTGAACGCGCTAATCGAGCAGCACGGGGGCGTCTCGGTGGTGGAGGCTGAGTTGGAATGTGTTCCGGATGATCCGGCGAGTTTGCCCGGGCGGCTGGAGGGGGTGTCGCTGCGTTTCGAGACCGATCGACCGCTGGAGGAGGTCGGGCGACTCAGTTCTGCGGGGGTTCGATTCCAGACGCTTCGCGTGTGTCGGCCGGACCTCGAGACCGTGTTTCTGGGGCTGACCGGCCGGAGGCTCCGAGACTGATGAAACAAGTCATCACCATAGCGATAAAGGACTTGCGGCTTCTGGTTCGCGACCGTTTCGGAATGTTCTGGGTGCTGGGATTCCCGCTGATCTACGCGATATTCTTCGGCGCGATCTTCCGCCAGGGTGACGACGGCGGCAGGTCGGCGATGGATATTGCCGTGGTGGACGAGGATCGCACGTCTGGAAGCGCCAGCTTCATAACCCATCTCCGGGATTCAGACGCCTTGAGGGTGCATGACGAGTTCTCGCGCGAAGAAGCTCGAGACCAGGTGCGCCGCAGCAATCTGGTGGGATTCGTCGTAGTGCAGCCGGGCTTCGGCAGCTCGTGGGGACTGCTAACCGGCGAGGCGCCGAAGCTCGAAATCGGCATCGATCCAGCCCGCTCCGCTGAATCCGCATACCTCCAGGGCATCCTCATGAAATCCTCGTTTCGGGTGCTCAAGGATCGATTCACCGATCGTGAGACCATGCAATCCCAGCTTGAATCGACCATGGTGGATCTCCGGGAGAGTTCTGACGTCGATCCAACCCAACGACTGGTGCTCACCACATTCCTGACTGCGCTGCATGGTTTCGTCGGGGCTGTCGATCCCGCGATGATCCTGGGAAAAGGCAAACCGGCGAACCCTGCGAAGATCGAAGCCGTCGAGGTGACCCAAGATCAGGACCAGCCGCGCTCGTCGTTTGAAGTCATGTTTCCGTCCGCGGTTCTCTGGGGGGTGCTGGGGTGCGCTGCGGGCTTTGCCATCTCCCTGGTGCAGGAGCGCACCGGCGGAACCCTGCTGCGTCTGCGCGTAGCCCCGATCTCTCGAAGCCAGATTCTGGCGGGAAAGGGCTTGGCTTGCTTCTGTGCCTGTTGTGCGGTGATCTTGCTGCTGCTGGTTTTTGGGAGGCTCGCCTTCGGGGTTCGGTTGACCAACCTGCCCATGCTCATCCTGGCGATCGTGTGTACGAGCTGCTGCTTTGTGGGGCTGATGATGTTCATCAGCGTTCTGGGCAAGACCGAGCAGTCCGTTGCCGGTTCGGGATGGGCTATCATGGTGGTGATGGCCATGCTGGGCGGGGGGATGATCCCGCTGGTCTTCATGCCTCCCTGGCTGTTCAAGCTGAGTCACGTCAGCCCGGTGAAGTGGGGCATCCTCTCGCTCGAGGGCGCCATCTGGCGTGGTTTCAGCCTGACCGAGATGCTGCTGCCCTGTGCCGTCCTGCTGGGGATTGGGGGGGTGTTCTTCGGAATCGGCGTCGCCGTGCTGTCGCGGGCGGAGACCTGAACCAGGATCCACGATCAGCAGAGCTGGGGGTCATCGTCTTCGTTCTCGTCCGGCTCCTCATCCTCCTCGGTGTACTTCCAGCTCTCGGCGTCTTCCTGCTCCTGGATCTCACGTTCCATGTGCTGGAACATCCGCTCCTGCAAAGGCGCCAGGCGTTCGTACATCCGCAAGGTGGCCTGATAGCCTTGCACCATCGTGTCCAGCTTGATCAACTGCCACTTGATCAGGCAGTCTGGTTCCTTGATGCTGTGGAACGGGTTGCAGGCGAAAGACACCTCTCCGTCCGGCCCTTGATGGAAGTGTTCACAAGTGCTGCACTGAATCATCTGCCCGCTCCGCCCTCCTCACGCATCCATGACCGTGTCGCTGCCGATCCGCACGACTTCACCGGACCGTGGCGCCGGGCACCTGCTCGAGCACCGCTCTGCGGATGACCTCTTCCAGTTGCCGGTCACGGCCCTTAGTGCGCCAAATGGAGTTCTGCTCCTTGGTGGTCGCCGCGTCGCGCTCCGCCGGGGTGTCGGTGGGGAGATCGTGCAGGGCGTGCTCGAGGGGGAACATGCGATGTGCCCGAGTATCGTATTCCTGCACGATGACCCTGATGGACACCTGGGTCATCCCGTCCTTATCCTGCACGCGGACATCCGCCAACCGGCGCTCTCGACGCGGTGCGGCCACCGCGTCCCTCAATCGCCCGCTCGGCTGGTCAACCACGGTTTCAACCGGCGCCGTCTGAAGAACGCCCGCCGCAAAATCACGCCGACTAATCGTGAAGTGCTCCTCCAGCGCCAGGGCGGTGGCATCGAACACCGCATCCGTCGGCGCGTCGGACAGTTGGAGCACATGGTAGTTCAGCTTGGTTGGTTGCCGGGCAGCACACCCCGCTGCGGCAATAAGCATCAAGGTCGCCGGTATGCAGCGTACATTTATCATGGTCTCGCCTCCACCCAACGCATACTAGCACGGCTGACCGGTGTTGTCCAAGCGTTCCTGGGACCGTACCGCACCGCCCTTAGCCACCTCCGCGACCTCGACGAACGACACGTCGTGGAGGCATGCGCCCAATGCGAGTATACTCATCACCGAACGGAACCGCCCCTCCGGTGCGTTGCGCACCCTGGTAGTGGCAGTCGAAGAATCGAGACCACTCGGGACGAGGTTTCATCGATGCGCAAAGCGGTCGCCCCCTGGCTGAATCTGGCCGTGCCCGGCGCGGGCTTGATCCTGCTCCGACGCGAGTGGCTGGGGTTGACCTGGGCAATCTTGTTTTGCCTGTGTGCTCAGACCTGCCTGTGGGGATGGTTGATCGTTCCGAAGTTGATCCCAGGCTGGCTGACCTCCAGCGCCGCCGGCGGAGCGATTCTGACTTGGGTGGGCGCCCAATACACGCTGGTTGTGCGTCTGCGTCGCGCCTTCGGCGCAGGTGTCGAGCAGGAAGTTGGGCGCTTGTGTGGGTTGGCCCAAACTGCTCTGGAAGCCGGCGATTATACTCGGGCTCGTGAGATGCTGTTGGTTGCGTTAACGCTTAACGACGAAGACGCGCAGGTCAACTCGTTGTGGGCGCAACTGATGACCGCGCTGGGCAAGATCGCCCAGGCGCGGCGCGCGTGGACTCGGGTGGTACGCTTGACTCGCGACGATCTGGTACGCCGCCAAGCCGACGAAGCCCGCGCCGCCCTGCCCTGACACCGTCACCCGATCTCCGTACTGCTTAGCGCGTGCCCGGGTGCCTCTTCAGCGGTGGGAAGCAACCCATCTCAGAACTCGGACCACGGAACTCTCCCACCGGCTGCCCACGCACGTTGGCGAACCTGGTCCGAAGTCTACTGAGTCGCGGAGGGATTGCCTGGCGGTGGGTTGAACGCTACCGAGGGTGGACCCGGCGATGTCGTTCCAGGATGGGGACGGAGAGGCGCCGGATTCCCCGTCACGCGGGCATACAGATCGTTTCTAAGGAAGACCAGCTGACGGTAGTTCGGGAACGCCGGGCTACAGTAGTCACGCAAGAAGGAATACCGCCCAAACCTGGGGTCTTCGATCAGGGCTTCGCCTCCACGGCTGGGTTTGAGCCTGTGGCGGTCGGAGCTGGCGATGACCAGCGCCCCGGCGTTGAGGCTGTAGAAGTAGTCGGCGCGCTGAGTACTGGTCAAGTCGTGCGTAGCCAAGTACTCATCGTTCAGCTTGCCGAAGTCCACCGT
>JAAEQG010001651.1 GCA_024231775.1 bacterium | reverse complement strand
TCAAGAGTCGGCTCACTGGTCGAGCGATTACCGAAGAGACTGCATAAGGCGCGGCCGCAAGATGATTCTGAATCGCCCGATGCCCATATCCTCTTGACTATTTCTCACTCTCGCCGTGCAAGGCGGCAAGTATGCAGCTGGCACAGGGTGCCAGGGCGCCGTGGTAGCGAACGATGTTGGCCCGCGGGGGCGGCACGAGCGCTGCCAGTCGAGCCACGAGATCGACCGGCTCGAGGGGCGCAGCTCCCCCGTCGGGGCTTGCCGATGGGCCGCGTTCGATGTCGATGCTGCGACCGTAGGGGCGCAGCTCGATCCGGACGAGGTCACCCATGTCCTGCTCTTCCTTTACTCTGCGACTCCCGCACTCGAATCTCCCGGCGTGTCCCGGATGTCCGCGAACGCCATCTATGATAGAACAAGTGACGAAGAGTGAGCGGAGGGGTGATGACGATCGAAGAATTGCTCGAGATGGAACAGATCAAGAATCTGCGCATCATGTACTCGCACTACATCGACGGCGGAGACGTCGAGAAGCTGGCCGGCCTGTTCTGCGAGGACGCGGTATGTGAATTCGGTGAGAAGCACGGTGGCGATTGGGTCGGGCGAGAAGCCATCCGCGAGAACTACGCGCGTTACACGTCGGTAGAGACACCTCCCCACTCCTTCATGCATGCGGTCACGAACCCCTGGATCCGGATCACGGGCCCCGACACGGCCAACGGTCGTTGGTATCTGCTCGACTTGAACCTGTTTCAGGGCAGCGAGAACCCCCTGACCATGTTCGGTATCTACGATGATGTCTACCGCAAGGTGAACGGCGAGTGGCTCATCGCGCGGACCCGCATCGACTTCTTGTGGCCGCGACGGGATTATCACGGCCTCCGCGACGAAGAGTGAGCCCGAGAACCGCTTCCGTTCCAATCCTCGGTCACCATGTCCGCCGCGATCATCCCGGAGCCGATGCAGAGCGGGATCCCCCCGCCCAGATGGACGGAAGAGCCCGCCAGGTAGAGGTTGTCGACCACGGAAGAGCGCATCCGCGGCCGAAACACGGAGGTCGACAGCAGGCCGTTCTCGAGTCCGTAGACGGCACCCCGGTGCAGACCGACGTCTCGTTCGAGGTCGAGCGGCGTGCTGAGGCGCATGAAGCGAACGCGCTCGCGCACGTCCACCCCGAAGTCTCGTTCGAGGAAGTCGAGCATGCCCGCGGCCTCCAGATGGTGGTGCTATCTCGTTGCGACCGCCTGAGCTAACACGTCTCGCCCAGCGCGGGCCCCTCGTCTAACGCCTCGCCGGAGACCTACTCGAGGGATTCCATTGGCCAGAGCAAATCAGTTTCCAGGCTCAAGCCCTCGCCGAGAGATTGCGGGAAACGCTCGAACAGATCATCAAGATTCCACGGACCCTCGGATTCCAAGAAACACTCGTGATGGGGTTCGCTCCAGCGGACGTACTTGAAGCCATAGGCACCAAAAATGCGCCCACTTATGTGCGCTGCTGCGGGAGACGCAAGATACGCAACCAACGGTGCAACCTGCTCCGGCCGACGATCCTCCGGCGCCAGGTCGCTGAGCCTATGGCCTTCGGCATCCTGTCCGGAGTAACTGTCCACCATACGGGTGATGGAACCCTGGGTGAGGCAGTTTGCCGTCACACCATAGTTCACCATCGCATTCGCCACGGCTCGGGTCATCCCCACTACGGCTGACTTGGCTGCCGCATAAGCGAACGTGTCGGGCACGCCTGACATGGCCGAGTCCGAGGTCATGTTGATCAAGCGACCGTAACCACCTCCCTCAGCCCAATGTTGCGCGGCAAACCGACTGGTGAACATCATGCCATCCATGTGCACACGACGCAGGGCGTCCCAGTCCTCGCGGGTGACGTCGGTGACATTGTTAACGCGAAAGTTACCAGCGATGTTGACAAGGATATCAAGACGCCCCCACGCCGCTATCGGCTTGTCAATCAGCGCTTCGGCTTGATCCCAATTCGACACGTCGCCCGTGTCAGGTAAGGCCATTCCGCCGGCCGCCTCAATTTCCCGCACCACCGTTTCTGCAGGCGTGGCGCTCGAGCCACTGCCATCGACTTCGCTGCCATTGTCAGCAACAACTATGCTGGCGCCCTCGCGGGCAAGCAGGTGCGCAACTGCGCGCCCTACCCCACGCCCGGCACCGGTTACAACCGCTATCTTGCCTTGAAGCTTGCCAGTCATGGGCGCCCCTGTTGGTTAGATTTCGCAGCTAGATCTCAACTGACAGCACGGCATCCACCGTTAGGTTGGCCGTGCAGACAATCCGCTTACGTTTGATCAGCCAACGTCCATCCGCTTGTTTAATCAATCGCTCATGGTACACGCTGCCTCCCGGACCCCGATCGGTGGCGGCGCCACCCCAATCCAACAGATAGCTCGAAGCCACCGCCTGATGGCCCTGTATATCGATGCGCAGGTTGGTAATCACGTGCTTGTACGGAGGCGGACCATCGGAACCCGCGTCGATCTGCCGATACATGTTACGGATTGCCTGGCGTCCTTCAATTACTGTGTCGAGACCCTCGCCAAACCCGCTGATATCGAGCTCAGCATCGGCCGTGAACAGTTCCGCCAGCTGATCGGAAAGTCCGCGGTCATGATAGAACGTGTAGTCCAGCAATGTTTCGCGCACAGCATTCACTGCGTCAAGCTCC
>JAAEQG010001650.1 GCA_024231775.1 bacterium | reverse complement strand
CGTGCGCGGCCTGGCGTGGTCCAAATCGCAGATCCCGCCGAAACTGCTCACCACCCGCGGATCGTCCGGCAAGAAGTGTCTGCAGGTCGTCGGCAAGACCGCCACGAACGTCCCGGCCTTCACGGTCCGGCCGGACCTGCAGCGCATCTACATGAAACCCGCCACGAAGTACCGCATCGAAGCGATGATGAAGGCCGCGAACCTCAGCAAGGACGAGCGTGTGGCCTATCGCGACGACTACGACAACCTCGCCGAAAGGATGAAGGCCCAGGACGAAACTCCCCCGGACTTCAAGCCGCTGCATCCCAGCGCCGAGGCATACGTCAGCGCCGCCCTTCACAGCTCGGCCGCGGCGGACTCGCCGGTCGTCGCCCGCCACCGAACCACCGTCGCCAAAGCCGACGACCCGTCGTGGCAGAAGGTCACCGTCGAGTTCTTAACGCCGAACCAGGGCACCTACCTCCGCGTGGGATTCGCCTGCCACTCCGGCACGGCAATGCTCGACGACTTCTCCCTGACCGAGGCGCCGTAAGGATGACTCCCCAAGCCCGGGGACGGCAATCCCCGGGTACGATCCCGCCAGAGCAACCCCTGGCCCCCTACTTCCGCTGATACACCAGAGCGACCACGTAGACCGGCAGACCCGCCAGCAGCACGCCGAGGCCCACCAGCGCACCGCCTTGGGTGTAGACCACGCTACTGTGGAACATGTAGGTGGACGTCACGCAGAGTACGGCCCCCATCACAAGTCCAAACCACTTTCCCAAAGGCCTCTTGGCCGTGGGATATTTGAACCGCAGCACGAACACCGCCACGCCCATCAGGAACAGGAAATACCAGAATACCGGGGCAGTGTACTCGGCCGCTGACTGGAGGCCACTGCCGAGTATCCCCGCCAGCGCCTTGCTCATGCCTGGCAGGAGGATAAGGAGCATCGCAATACCTCCTTGTGCAACGAGCGCTGCTACAGGCGCGCCGACCCGGCCGTTCCATCGGCCAAACAAGCGAAACGCCGGGTAATCATTGCCCCAGGCGTAGACGGCGCGGGAACCGGTGAAGATACACCCGTCGATGGCCCCCAGTGCCGCCACGGCCACCAGCACGCTGACAGCCACCGCGCCGCGTTCACCCAACACCACCGCCATCG
>JAAEQG010001649.1 GCA_024231775.1 bacterium | reverse complement strand
TTCCCTGGGTTTTGCGGGCGGCCTTCTTCCCACCCCCGCCCGGCAGGCAGGATGCCTGCCCCACAATGCGCGTTTGGATTCCCTGGGTTTCGCGGGCGGCCTTCTTCCCACCCCCGCCCGGCAGGATCAGGGAGCCCGCTCCGACGTCGTCAATGACGGTGAGCTCGCGTCCAATGGCGGCTATCGCGCCGACCAGGGCGAAGTAGGGGACTGTTCTTGGCGGGCGGCCGCAGAGGACATGACGTTGACTTTCGCCGAGAGCAGAAGTCTGCAACGATAAGAAACGATAAGAACAGTGTCCCCTACTCTTCTCTACACAACCCAACGCGGCGGGCACGGCCTGATTCGGAGCTTTCCTTTTTGGTATACACAAAAACAATTCTTCATGCGCTCTTGGTGCGCTGCCAGAATTTCCTCAACAACTAGCCTCTTCTCCTCGCCGTTAGCGTCGTCTAGCCGGAGAAGCAGAACCCCGGCGTGGCTGGCAGCGGAATGATAGACGAGTTCCCCAAAGTCCTTATCCATGGTGAGAACCATCCGATCCTCGGAGTGTGCCAGACGAACGATGCCCAGGTCGTCCATCCGGGGGTCGATGGAGCGTACGGTCTTGGTGTCATATCCGCGGGCCAGCAAGAGCTCCTCGACTCCCGTACCGACTCCGACATCCACCAGGAACTTCAATCGCGACGAGGTCATGCGAATATCATCTCCTTGGGAGGACCGAGGGAGGAAAACGCCATGCCCATCGGTTATGCCGAAAGAGGTATTGCCAGGGGATGCACCTGCTCTTGGCCTACCAACACCAATGTGTAGGTCAGGATCGCCGAAAAGTCCTCTTTCTCCAACTCGGGGTATTCCCGCAAGAGCTCTTCTTCGGAAACACCTGCCGCCATGGAGCTTAGGACCTGCTCTACGGTGATTCGCAGTCCCCGAATCGTCGGCTTGCCCACCATGACCTTGGGGTCGACGGTAATCCTTGTCAGCAGGTCTTTCATCGTTACTCCTTTCGCCCGCATACGGCTGTTGCCATCGTCGCGGTCCGGCACGCCCAACGGAACGGATCGCGCCTGGCCTCGGCACCCGACCTCACAAGCCAAGGTGTCGCAGCGTGGACGTCACCCCAGTCTACCAGCGCCCCGGCAGGCGTCAACCCGGGTGCCGGAACCCCGGAACCCCGGCGTCCGTCCGCCGCCCCGACAACGGCCTGTCCTTCCATGCAGCGCCTGGGCCGGCCGAGCGGCAAGGTGGCAGAAGAGGACAGGGAAGAGGCTCCGGCGGCCACGGCGAGTAGGATCAGGGAGCCCGCTCCGACGTCAATGACGGTGAGCTCTCGTCCCATGGCGGCTATCGCCACGACCAGGGTGAGCGGGGCTGAGAGTAGG
>JAAEQG010001648.1 GCA_024231775.1 bacterium | reverse complement strand
TGGGTCATCACCTTGCCGTTTTCACCGTATAGATACTCCTTGGGTTTGTATTCGTCCGCGCCGGTGGCCAGGACCACCACCCCGTGGTCGATTTTTCGTTCGTACATGCCGGGGCCCACCAGCACCTCGGTGGTGAAGTTCCCCTTGAAGCCGGAGAATCCCACGATGAGGGAGCGGGTCAGGACCTGGATGTTGGACTCCGCGGCCACCTTCTCCTTGAGTTCCGCGAGATAGGCGCCCACGTCCGCGCCCTCGATGGTGACCGTGAGACGGTTGGCCACGCCTCCCAGTTGGGCCTCTTTCTCCACCAGCACCACCTCGAACCCCTGCTCGGCGAGCCCCAGGGCCGCGTTCATGCCGGCCACGCCGCCCCCGATGACCAGGGCGCGTTGAATGACCGGAATTACTTTCTCGTTCAGCGGCGCCAGGGTGGCGGCCCGGGCCGTCGCCATGGCCAGGAGGCCGTGGGCCTTGGCCGTGGCCAGTTCGGGCTGGTCCGAGTGGACCCAGGAGCCCTGGTTTCGAATGTTGGCCATTTCAAACAGGTACTTGTTCAGGCCGCACGCCTCCAGGGTGTCCATGAAGATGCCCTCATGGGTCTTGGGGGTGCAGGCGGCCACCACCACGCGGTTGAGCTTGTGCTCCTTGATGATCTCCTTCATGTTGTCCTGGGAGTCCTGGGAGCATGTGAAGAGGTTTTCCCCGGCGAACGCCACGTGGGGCAGGGTCTTGGCGTACTCCACCGTGGCCGGCACGTCCACCACGGCCCCGATGTTCACCCCGCAGTTGCAGACGAACACCCCGATGCGCGGCTCCTGCTCCGACACGTCGATCTCGTCGGGCAGGGTGACGCTCTTGGTCCGGGTGTTGCGCGCCTCGCTCAGGCCGGCCCCGGCCAGGCACGCCGCGGCGCTGGCCTCGGTGACCGAGCTGGGGATGTCCTTGGGCGACTGGAACACGCCGCTGACGAACACCCCGGGTCTGGAGGTCTCCACGGGCGCGAAAGGCTCCGTGACCGCGAACTTGTAGGGATCCAGCTCGATGTCCAGGGTCCGGGCCAGCGCCTTGGTGGACTCCGGGACCTGGAGGCCCACGGAGAGCACCACCATGTCGAAGGTCTCCTCCTGGAGATCGCCGGCCATGTCCGCGTAACGGATCCGAAGCTCGTTTTCCGGCCCCACCTCGTCGATGGTGTGGACCCGGGCCTTCACGAACCGCACGCCCTCCCGGTCCCTCGCCCTCTCGTAGTACTTCTCGTAGTCCTTGCCGAAGGTTCGGATGTCCATGTTGAAAATGGCGCAATCCAGATCTCCCTTGGAGTGCTCCTTGGCGATCATGGCGTCCTTGACGGCGTACATGCAGCACACCGAGGAGCAGTAGCCGTTGCCGCACTTGTTCTGATCCCGGGAGCCCACGCACTGGAGCCACGCCACTTTTTCCGGCTCCTTGCCGTCCGAGGGGCGCACCAGGTGACCCATGGTGGGGCCCGACGCGCTGAGAAACCGCTCG
>JAAEQG010001647.1 GCA_024231775.1 bacterium | reverse complement strand
GGAGTCCGCCGCTGAGATGTTTGTGGGTTCGTGGCGGATAGCATGCTCACCCTTCGGGATGAGCATGGCACCCAACAATCCCGGATGTAGCGTCACCCCTCGTGGGTGACGAGAAACGCGGGTTCGTCACCCACCGGGCGTGACGTTACAGACTCAACCTCCGCCTGAATCCGGCGTGCAGGCCTGCCGATGATCTTTATATGACCTCGCACGCTCCGGCGCGCCTCGTGTGGGCGCGGCGCTCAGGAGGGTGCGCTCTCACGAGGCCTGCAGTAAGACCATGAGCACCAGCAAGACCATGATCAAAGTCGAACCGGGAGCCGCCCAGAGTCGTGACCCCCGTTGTGGCCACGATGTTGAAGCGCTCAAGCAGTCGTTTCTCAACCACATCGCCTTCACTCGGGCCAAGGTGCCCGGATACTCGACGCCGCAGGATCGGTTCGTTGCGCTGGCGATGACCGTGCGCGATCGGTTGATCGAACGCTGGATCGCCACCCGCAAGGCCTACTACGGGCAACAGGGGACCAAACGCGTCTACTATCTGTCGCTGGAGTTCCTTATCGGACGGACGTTGGGCAACAGCCTGGTCAACCTCGAGATGTACGAGGAGTGCTACCAGGCGTTGTTCGAGCTAGGCTACGACCTGGAGGAGATCCGCGAGCTGGAAGAGGAGGCCGGTCTGGGCAATGGTGGGCTGGGGCGTCTGGCGGCTTGCTTTCTCGACTCGATGGCGACGCTCGAGCTTCCGGGCTACGGGTATGGGATTCGCTACGACTACGGGATGTTCCACCAGCGCATCCGCGATGGGCAACAGGTCGAAGAGCCCGACGACTGGCTGCGCTGCGGCAGTCCTTGGGAGATCGCCCGACCGGAGGACACGTTCCGGGTGCAGCTCTACGGTCGGGTCGAGCCATATGAAGACGCTCAAGGTAATGAGAAGTTTCGCTGGGTGGACACGCGCGACGTTCTGGCGTTGCCCTACGATGTTCCGGTTCCGGGGTATCGCAACAACACGGTGAATACCCTTCGGCTGTTCTCCACGAAATCGACGAACGAGTTCGACCTGACCTACTTCAACCACGGTGATTACCTGCGGGCCTGCGAGGACAAGGCCCTCACCGAGAACATCACCAAGGTGCTGTACCCCAAGGACGATTTCGACGAGGGGCGTGCTCTGCGCCTCAAGCAGGAATACCTGCTGGTGTCCGCCTCGTTGCAGGACATTCTGGCGCGTTTCACGTCGCAACATGATGATTGGAGCCAACTGCCGGAACTCGCAGCCATCCAGCTCAATGACACGCACCCGGCGCTGGCCATCCCCGAGTTGATGCGCTTGCTGATGGACCACGAGGGGCTGGGCTGGGACGAGGCCTGGGACATCACCGTGCGCACCTTCGCCTACACCAACCACACGGTTCTCCCGGAAGCGCTGGAGAAATGGTCGGTGTGGTTGCTGGGCAACCTGCTGCCTCGACACATGGAGATCATCTACGCAATCAACTGGCGGTTCCTGGAGGAAGTGGCTCGTCACTATCCGGGCGACAACGCCCGGATGGAGCGGATGTCCGTGATCGAGGAGGGGGACGAGCCACGGGTGCGAATGGCTCACTTGGCGATTGTGGGCAGCCACTCGGTCAACGGGGTATCAGCATTGCACACCCAGATCCTGAAGGATCGGGTTCTGCGCGAGTTTTACGAGTTCTATCCCGACCGGTTCAACAACAAGACCAACGGAGTCACCCCGCGGCGCTGGCTGAAGAAGGCTAACTCTCCGCTGGCGTTCCTGATCAGTGAAGCCATCGGCGATGGCTGGGTGACCGACCTGGACAGGTTGCGCGAGTTGGCACCGCTGGCGGACGATGCTGAGTTCCAGGCCCGCTGGCGCGAGGTTAAACAGCTTAACAAGGAGCGCCTGGCCGGGTACCTCAAGCAGACCCAGGGCCTGGTGCTCAACCCGGAGCACCTCTTTGACTGCCAGGTGAAGCGCATCCACGAGTACAAGCGCCAACTGCTGAACATTCTGCACGTGATCACTCTGTACAACCGGATCAAACAAGGGCGGGCGGGCGACGCTGCTCCGCGGATGGTCCTGCTGGCGGGGAAGGCGGCGCCGGCGTACTACCTGGCCAAGCTGATTATCCGATTGGCCACTGCCGTCGGCGACGTGCTCCGCAACGATCCCGAAGTGGCCGGGCGGCTGCAACTGGTCTTCCCGGAGAATTATGGAGTGTCCCTGGCGGAGAGCATCATCCCCGCGGCGGAGCTGTCCGAGCAGATTTCGATGGCGGGCATGGAAGCTTCCGGGACCGGCAACATGAAGTTCGCCCTCAACGGGGCGCTGACCATCGGAACGCTCGATGGAGCCAACGTGGAGATCAAGGAGGAGGTCGGGGATGAGAACATCTTCATCTTCGGTATGACCGCGGAGGAAGTCGAAGCCCAATGGGCTGCAGGGTATGATCCTTGGCACTTCTACCACGGCGATCCGGAGTTGCAGACTGCGATCGAGCAGATTGCGCACAACCGGTTCTCGCAGGACGAACCCGGCCTGTTTCAGCCGCTTCTGGATCGCCTACTGCACCAGGGGGATCAGTACATGGTGCTGGCGGACTATGCGGCGTACATTCGCTGTCAGGAAGAGGTCAACCGGGCGTATCGTGATCGGAGCCAGTGGACCCGGATGTCGATCCTCAATACCGCCTACTCGGGCAAGTTCTCCAGTGACCGGACGATTCGGGAGTACGCCGAGGAGATCTGGAACGTCAAGCCGGTCCCCGTGAAACTGTAGCAGGGGAGGCTGGAGGAGACTGCCCTCCCGATGGGCGGTCCGCTGCTTCAGAGGCTGTCGCTTTGTTCGCTCGTGGCGATTTCAGACATGGCGTCACCCCTTGTGGATGACGAGAAACGCGGGTTCGTCACCCACAAGGGGTGACGCTACAAACAGAACCGATCAGCCCTTCGGAGGCCGGGGGCGCGAGTGGGGCGGTGAGTTACTCCCCAGTTCTGAAGACCCGGGCTACGAGTCAGTTCTGAAGACCCGGCCCACGCCGCCACCAGGTCTGGACCACGCGTTTGCGGGTCGGTCTTTCAGGACCCTCTACTGGGTGGTACGCTGCACGCCGAGCGGAGCGGACTGACATGGATGGACAGTCGTGCTATGGCCAGTAGGACCACGCCACAACTACATGATCCAGAACGTCTGAAACTGTCCCAGTGGATCGGGCTCATCGTCGCGATCGTTGTGTTCGCCATTCCCCTGGCGGCGCAGTACAGCGGCATGCCGTTCCCCGGGCTTAGCGAGCCGGGCCATCGCATCTTCGCGGTGTTCCTGCTGGCGATCGTCCTGTGGGTTTCGGAGGCGATCCCCCTGCACGCCACCGCCACGGTTATCATCCTGGCGGAGATCCTCTTCATCAGCGACAAGTCCCTGCTGGCGCTTCCGGAGGGGTATGATCCGACACCCTACAAGGCTTTCTTCGCCGCTCTGGCCAACCCTATTTTGATGCTTTTTCTGGGCGGTTTCTTCCTGGCGGACGGGGCTGCCAAGTACGACCTGGACCGCAACCTGGCCGGGGTGCTGCTCAAACCGTTCGGAAGATCGCCGCGGCGTATCATGCTGGGGCTGATGTTGATCACCGCGGTATTCTCGATGTTCATGAGCAACACCGCTACGACCGCCACCATGATGATGGTCGTGCTGCCCGTGATCCAGAAGCTCCCCTCCGGCGATCGGATGCGCGTGGGGTTGGCGCTGTGCATCCCCGTCGCCGCGAATGTGGGCGGAATCGGGACGCCGATCGGCACACCGCCCAACGCCATCGCTTTGGGGGCTTTGGCCAAAGCAGGATACACGGTGGGCTTCCTGGACTGGATGATCATGGCCGTGCCCTTTGTGCTGGTCATCCTGGGGGTCGCGTGGATTCTGCTGTTCACTCTGTTCCCCAGCCGTGAGAAGGCCATCGAGCTGAGCATCGAGTCCCGCTTCGTCCGGACCTGGTCCGCCAAGGTGTTCTACGTGACTGCCGCGGCGACGATCGTGCTGTGGTTGACCGAGAAGCTGCACGGGATGACCTCCAGCGTGGTCGGTTTCGTGCCGGTGGTGGTGCTGCTCTCCACGCGGGTGTTCACGACGAAGGACCTGCAGTCGATCCAGTGGCACGTGCTGTGGCTGGTGGCGGGTGGGATTGCGTTAGGGGTTGGTGTAGGTTCCTCGGGGTTGGACGAGTGGCTGATCGGGCTGGTCTCCTGGGAGAGTTTGCCAAGTGCGATACTGCTCGCGGTGTTGTCGCTGGTGGCGCTGGTGTTCAGTACGTTCATTTCCAACAGTGCGACGGCGAACCTGCTGGTACCCATCGGGATTAGCCTGGCGCTTTCGCCAGCCATCGATCTAAGCCCGGTCCTGGCAGGTGTGTTCATCGCGCTGGGGGCGTCGCTGGCCATGGCTTTACCGGTGAGCACTCCGCCGAACGCCATCGCGGTGAGTACCGGGATCGTGCAGACCAAGCACATGGCGCTGGTGGGCATCCTGGTTGGGGGGGCTGGTTGGGTGCTGTTCGTTCTGGTTGCGCCGTGGTTGTGGGCGCTTCTGGGAGTGTTGCCGACATGACTCCGCCCGAGGGTTGCGGCCCGTGTTACACCGTGCTCTGCGTTGCCGGCGAAGCAGAGGTGCTCGACGGGCTGGTCCGCGACGTACGCAGCCAGTGCGGAGCGGCGTTTGAAGTCGAAGCCTGCCCCAGCGCCGCCCGAGCCCTGGATCTGGTCGAACGGATCAATCCAATCGAGGCACGTGTTCCACTGGTTATGACGGCGCCGGTGTTGCCTGATGGCTCGGGAGTGGAGCTGCTGCTGACCTTGCACGAGCGCCCGGACTACCGGGCAACGCGCAAGCTGCTGCTCTCCGACGGCCTGGTGCTGGACGAGCTTGCCCAAGCCCTCGAGCAAGGCGCGGTGCATCGGGTACTATGTCAGCCCTGGGACACAGGGAGATTCCAGAGCACTGTGCGGGCGCTGTTGACGACCTTTTTCGTCCATCACGCTCCAGATGACGTGGAGCGGTTTGGGGACGTGTTGGACGTGGAGCAGATTCCCCGAGCCTTCTGGGTTGCCCACCGCCGCCGCCAGGAGCTGGGTATTCAGGTCGAGACTCTCTCACGCAGTTTCCTCGCAGATCTCGAGATGAGCACAGCCGACGTGGAGCAGGCGATGATTGCCGGCGTCGACGAAGCCCTTGGCAATCCGGAACGACGTCAGTATCCCGCCGGGGCGATTTTGCTCGAGGAGGGGCAGAAGGTCGATGGGGTGTCGATTGTCGTTTCTGGGCAGGTTCAACTCTTTCGGGTGTTCGACTCCCGCGAGATCACCCTGCATCGCCACTCCGCGGGGCGGGTGGTTGGTTTGCTGGCTTTGGCTCGGGGGAAGCAGGCGGCGTTCAACTGCCGGGCCTTGACCGACGTGGAGGTCATTCCGCTGACTCTGGAGCAGCTCGAGACGGCGCTGCAGAGAAACGCGTCGTTGTCTAACCACTTCGTGACCGTGCTGGTTCGCTCGCTGACCCGGCGCAACCGCCGGGTGTGCGACCTACAGGTGGAGATTCGCAATCTGACCCACGCGCTGACCGACGAGCGTGACCAGTTGGCGGAGACGCTCGAGCAGCTTGAGAACGCCCAGTTGCGCCTGGTGGAATCGGAGAAGATGGCCCAGCTTGGCCAGCTCTCCGCCGGCGTAGCCCACGAACTGAATAACCCCATCGCCGCCATTCAGCGGGCGGTGGACTTCATCAGCGAAGACCTGCTCTCGTTGCTGGTTGATCTACCGGACGGTGAGATGGTCAAAGCCACCATGGTTTCCGCCCTGACCTCCACTCCGTTGTCCACGCGCGAGCAGCGCAAACTGCGGGCCACCCTGGCTGAAACGGTGGGCAACGATGTTCTGGCTCAGCGGCTGGTCAAGGTGGGGATTACCACGCCGGATGAGCATCGCTCCCGGTTTCGGGGTCTGGCCGACGACGAGCGTGCCCGCCAGGTGGTGTCGATGGAGCGCTACCACCAACTGGGCGAATCTTTACGCAACCTATCCTCCTGTAGCGAGCGGGTCAGCGCGATCGTGAGCAGCCTGCGCTCCTACTCCCGCGCGGATGAAACGGCGGTCGCCGAGGTGAACCTGCACGAGGGGCTGGAGAACACGCTGCTCATGTTCGGCCATGCTCTGCGGGAAGTCGAGGTTCAGAAGGAGTACGCCGACCTGCCGTCCGTCGAGTGCCGCGTCGGCGAGATCAACCAGGTCTGGACCAATATCATCTCCAACGGTCTGCAGGCGATGAAGAACCAGGGCACGCTGAGGATCGAAACCGACGTGCCTGACGCTGACCATGTTCGCGTGCGCATCACCGACAGTGGCGGCGGAGTTCCGCCCGAGCACCTCGAGCGGGTGTTCGAGCTGAACTTCACCACCAAGGCGGGCCAAGCCAGCTTTGGACTGGGGATGGGCCTGGCCATCTGCCGCCAGATCGTCACCCGTCATGGCGGTACGATTGAGATGGAGTCGCAACCGGGGCGCACCTGCGTGGCCGTTGTGCTTCCGGTGCGCAGCATGCGGATGCCCGGAGAGAGTTGAAAACCATGAGCCGTGTAACCATACTCTGCGTGGAAGACGAGTCGGAGGTCCGCGATGCGCTGGTTCGCGACCTGGAGCCCTTTGCCGTGGTCTGCCGCGTCGAGGCGGCGGAGGATGCCGAAGATGCCCGCCAGGTGGTGCAGGAGTGCGGCGACGCGGGCGACCCGATCGGCCTGATCCTCTGCGACCACCTGCTGCCCGGCACGCTCGGGGCTGACCTGCTGGTGGAGTTGAAGAGTGACCCGGCGACGGTGTCGGCGCGTAAGGTCCTCGTTACCGGCCAAGCCGGTCTGGAAGACACCATCAAGGCGGTCAACAACGCCGACTTGGACCACTACATCGCCAAACCGTGGAAGCGCGATCGGCTGCACGAGGTCGTGCGCCAGTATCTGACCGACTACGTGGTTGACGAGGTAGCCGACGTGCTGCCGTATGTCAGCGTGCTTGACGGTCCCCGCCTGCTCGACGCGCACAAGAACCGCAATCAGCACGAGTAACCGGCCACGGTATGTCCGCCGCCCGCTCGGGTTGGGGTTGCCCGTGCATGATGAATGCGCAACTGCACTCGGGGCAGCGCGGTTCAGCAAGGCCGGTCAGATCGTAACCGCAACTCAGGCAGCGCCCGTCGCGGATTCTTGCCCTCCGGCGTTGCCCGGCGCGATACCACACCACCAGCCAAACCGGGAGGGGGATGCTCAGCAGCACGGTGAGCCTCGCCAGGGAGACGCAGACCATCCGCGGGGGCGACCGGCCCCAGAATACTGGCCAAGCCACGTCGCACCAGATACCCGTTCGAGTGTCGTCGAGGGCTGAACGACCGGCGCCGACCAGCATGGGAATGAAGATGCCGTACCGGTCCAGCAGAACCCCGCGGACACTTTGACCCATCAAGTCTTGCGTATGAGCCTTCTGCTCCGGACTGAGGCGGTAACGGCGGGCAACGTTGCACGCCACCTGTGCAACCAAGCTATCTGACAGCTTCTCCAGATCGGCGCGAATCAGCAGGCCCTGATGGAGGATGAGGTGCGGGCTGTCGTCGGTAATCTGGAGGAGAAACGGCCCCGTCGCCCAGTGGCTGACGCTGAGCGCCAGCGCGGACGCGGCGGCTGGTAGAGTCGCGAGCCCCCCGAGTAGTATCCGCGTTCCATGCCGTCCTTGTGCGGGCATATCGAGCACTCTCGAATAAGGACCGCCTCAGCCGAGTTATACCCTCGTACCGCTCGCCGGATGCGGGTGGTCGCCTTGAGCTGATGATGCAATAATGGTCCCGGTCTGTTCAGGGGTGATCGGGAGTACCTCATGGTCAAGCACATCATCGTTCGCACGTCCGGGCAGGGACTCTATGAGTTCACCTCCAAGGTCGAGGCGGTCGTGCGCGCTGCGGGCTGCGCGGAGGGACTGTGTACGGTGCTCGTTCAGCATACGTCCGCCAGCCTGTTGATCCAGGAGAACGCCGATCCGTCCGCCCGGCGTGATCTGGAAGCCTGGCTGACCCGCCTCGTTCCGGAGAACGACCCGATCTACACGCATACGGATGAAGGCTCAGATGACATGCCGTCGCACCTCAAAGCGGCGTTGACCGCCACCACGCTGTCCATCCCCGTCGTCGAAGGCCGGCTGGGCCTGGGAACTTGGCAGGGTATCTACCTATGGGAGCACCGTCACCGCGGATCAGATCGAAAGTGCCTGGTCCACGCCACCGAGTGAATCAGCCCTGAAGCCACCTTGAGCGTTTTTGGGGAAGAAAACACCATAAGAGCCGCGCGAGTGAGGGACGCCTGGGCTGAACGGGCAGCGCTGATTGTGCATACGGGACTTCGGACGCGATGCCCCGCCCGCGCGATCGAGGATGTTCGCTGCGGGGGCATCGATCCGGAACACGGTCAGGTTTGGTCGATTCGCGGAGTCACCTTTCGTGGTTCTGGTTCACAGGAGGTTTGGGTGGTTTCGCACGTCGAACGGCTGCGTTCTTGCCACATACGTTTAAGTGTGGTATATATGTAATAGGTAGGGTTGTCATATCTGATCCATTCGCTGGCTGGTTTGCGAGGGGGCGATGGAGCATGGGAGTTGTCCGCGACGTAGATCGAGTGCGGGAGCACTTGCCCCGGGCGAGAGTGCCGAAACGGCGTTCGGCGTTCGTGCGGTCTTGGCGAAGGAGTCGCCAGTTTGTGCGGTGGACTGTTCGCCGATTGCGCTGGTTCTCTGACGATCTGACCGTCCGCAAGGCCTTGAACATGGCGACTGCGGGGGCAGAGTTCACCATGAAAAGGGAGAAGGTTGTCTCGCAGCCGGTTGTGTTCAAGATCGACATTTCGCCGTTGTGCAACCTGCATTGCACGTTCTGCGTGCATGCCAAGCCTCACGGAAACCCCGCCCTGGAGAAGCAGCGTTTTCATGGCAAGCAGCGTATGACCGTCGAGCAGTACCGCCGGATCATCGAGGAGATCAAGGGTACCGCGACGGCTGTATCGTTATACTATCTCGGCGACCCCATGGTCCACCCCGATATGGACGAGATGTGCCACATCGCCCATGTCGCGGGTTTGAACGTGCATGTCAGCACGAACTTCAGCCTCTCCCTCAGTGACGAGCGGATCCGGCGCATCGTCCAGGGCGGAGTGACGCATTTGACCGTATGCGTGGATGGTCTTCACCAATCCACATATGAACTGACGCGTGTCGGCGGGCGCATAGGCTTGGTCATCTCGAACTTGAGACGCTTGTGCGAGTATCGCCGGCGAATACGTCGGTGCTCCCCCCGGGTTGAGGTGCAGTGCCTCAGGTTTCGGCACAACGAGGGAGAATTAGGGGAGGCCCGGCAAGTCTTCGATCAACTAGGGGTCGATCAGGTGACCGAGTTTCCAGGAGCCTGGCCGCGCAACTGCACGGATGACGATCCTGGCGCCTACACCGTGTTCGGCCCCAAGAGCGCCCCCCGGGTTCCTCGGTGCTTCTGGCCATACTTCGCCATGTTGATCAAGTACAACGGTGACGTGATACCGTGCTGCAGCCATAGGTTGGGGCATCAGTACTCAGCTACCGACGACCCCAGGGTACTCGGGAACGTGTTCAGGACCAGCGTTCGCGAAGTGTGGAACTCGCGGCCTTATCAGCAGATGCGTCGGTTCGTGAGTGATCCGAGTTTGATCGAGCGGGATGCCGCGCTGGGCGAGCACTTCTGCAACGATTGCTATATCATCTTTGACACCGACAGGTACTCCTCGCCCCGCGAACGGATTGTACGCCAGGCTCGTATTGACCGCCTCGATGCCGCAAGCCACATGAGCGCTGCATCTCGGTCGTGATAACGATCCACCGTTTGATGCTGAGTACCCTGATGTCGCTGCTCGGCGTCTGCACATCGGTTTTAGGTAAGCTGTGTCGTACGCAGTGAATCTCCAGTGAGGGTGTGGTCTGCAAGGTGAGCCTACAACGCCGCCGGACTGCGATCTGATTGGTCAGCAACTTCGTGGAGGATGTTCAACGATCCGTCGGCCAACCCGACCGTGATTCCGCTGCCGTCGGGCACGTCGCCGGCGATGAGGGCTCGGCCGATCTTGGTTTCGAGCTCGCGCTGGAGGAAGCGCTTTAACGGGCGGGCGCCGTACACTGGGTCGTAACCCTGTGCGGCGATGAACTTGCGGGCTTCGTCGGTGATTTCGAGCGTGATCCGTCGCCCCGCCAAGCGCCGGCGGACATCGTCTGCGAGCAGGTCCACAATCAGCTCTATCTCTTCGAGGCTGAGCGGCTTGAAGAGCACGATATCGTCCACGCGGTTGAGGAACTCGGGGCGGAACTGCGTGCGCAGGTCAGCCATCACCGCGTTGCGCACCGGATCGGTGAGCCTTCCGTCGGCGCTGATCCCCTCCACCAGGTGCATCGCCCCGATGTTGCTGGTCATGATGATGACGGTGTTCTTGAAGTCCACGGTGCGGCCTTGGGCGTCGGTCACCCGTCCGTCGTCGAGGATCTGGAGCAGGACGTTGAACACCTCCGGGTGGGCCTTCTCGATCTCATCGAACAGGATCACGGAATAGGGCTTGCGGCGGACGGCTTCGGTTAGCTGGCCGCCCTCTTCGTAGCCGACGTATCCCGGCGGAGCCCCGATCAACCGTGACACCGCGTGACGCTCCATGTACTCGGACATGTCGATGCGCACGAGGTTCTCTTCGGTATCGAAGAGGGCTTCCGCCAGCGTCTTGGCCAGTTCGGTCTTGCCCACGCCGGTAGGCCCCAGAAAGATGAACGACCCGATCGGTCGCCGCGGGTCCTTAATGCCCGCTCGGGCCCGGATCACCGCGTCGGCGACAAGCTGTACCGCCTCGTCCTGGCCGACGACCCGTTTGTGCAGGATGGTATCGAGCTTGAGCAGTTTCTCGCGTTCGCCCTCTACCAGGCGGGTTACCGGGATGCCGGTCCAGCGGCTGACGATCTCGGAGATTTCATCCTCGGTGACCTCTTCGCGCAGGAGCTTCTCCGGTCCCTGGCGGTCGAGCAGCTTCTGCTCGTCGAGATCCAGCGCGGCTTTGAGCGTCGGCAGTTGGCCGTGTTTGAGTTCCGCAGCCTTCTCGAGGTTGTACTCCCGCTCCGCCAGTTCAATCTCGCGATGGAGCTGTTCGATCTGGGCACGCATCCGGCGCACGTTCTGGATGGCGTGCTTCTCTGATTCGTACTGCGTGCGCATGGCGTCAGCCTGGGCGCGGACGTCCTGCAACTCGCGCTGCAGCGTTTCGAGGCGTTGCCTGCTGGCGTTGTCTTCTTCCTTCTTGAGTGCCGCTTCCTCGATTTCGAGTTGCATCACCCGGCGGCTGACCGCGTCCAGCTCGGCCGGCATGGAATCGATTTCGGTGCGGATCATGGCACAAGCCTCGTCGACCAGGTCGATGGCTTTGTCCGGCAGAAAACGGTCGGTGATGTAGCGGTGCGAGAGAGTCGAGGCTGCGACCAGGGCGTGGTCCAGGATCTTGACTCCGTGGTGGACCTCGAAGCGCTCGCGCAGTCCGCGGAGGATGGACACGGTGTCTTCGACTGAGGGCTGCACCACCAGCACCGGCTGGAAGCGCCGTTCGAGTGCGGCGTCCTTCTCGATGTGCTGGCGGTGTTCGTCAAGCGTGGTGGCTCCGATGCAGTGCAGCTCCCCGCGGGCCAGCATCGGTTTGAGCATGTTGCCGGCGTCCATGGCGCCCTCCGCCTTGCCCGTGCCGACGATGGTGTGCAGCTCATCGATGAACAGGATGATCCGTCCGTCGCTCTCCTTAATCTCGTTGAGCACGGCTTTGAGACGCTCCTCGAACTCCCCGCGGTACTTCGCTCCGGCGACCAACGCTCCCATGTCCAGGGCGAAGATGGTCTTGTCCTTCAGCCCCTCGGGCACGTCGCCGCGGACGATGCGCTGGGCCAGTCCCTCGGCGATGGCGGTCTTACCCACCCCGGGTTCGCCGATCAGTACCGGGTTGTTCTTGGTCTTGCGGCTGAGGATGCGGATTACCCGACGGATCTCCTCATCGCGACCGATGACCGGATCGACCTTGCCGAGGCGGACCATCTCGACGAGATCACGGCCGTAGCGTTGCAGGGCTTCGTAGGTGGCTTCGGGGTTGGCGCTCTGCACCCGCTGGTTTCCACGGACTTCGGTGAGCGCTTCGAGGAAGCGCTCCGGTGTTACCCCAAACCGCCCGAGCAGGCGCCCGGCGCCGGCGTCCTTTGCGTTCACCAACCCCATCAGCAGGTGCTCGACGGAGACGTACTCGTCCTTGAGCCGTCGGGCTTCCTGTTCTGCATTGACCAGCAACTGCGAGAGTCGCTGTGATACGTAGATCTTGCCAGGTTCAGCCCCCGGCCCGGAGACGCTCGGTCGTCGCTCCAACTCGGTTTGCACCTCGCCGGCCAGCTTCTCCACGGGCACGTCCATCTTACGCAGCAGGCGCGGCACCAGCCCATCCGGCTGCTCGAGCAGGGTGAGCAGAAGATGCTCGGCGTCGACCTCGGTATGTCCCATCCGAACAGCCCGGTCCTGTGCTGCCGAGAGAGCCTCCTGAGATTTCTGGGTAAGTCGGTTAAGGTCCATGGTGTTCTTTCTCCGTATGAGTCCTCCGCCGGAGCAGCGCGTGGCTGCCGCCGCTGCACTCCGGCCTCTGCTACAGGTGGGGCAAGTGTTATGCCAAACGGCGTGGCAGGCGTTGCGGTGACGCCCCTGGGCGTACGTGATGAGGACGGGAGACCGCGAGTGGACGCTTGGAGGTCTTTCGCAGGGGTATGCGTTATAAACGCAGCCGGCTTGTCTAACGCAATGCAGGTCGGCCAGCCCCTTGATCTCGGACATTTTGGCCGGTGTGGCATGAACAAGTGACAGGAGCACCGGGGATCTCAACCCCGCTCCGCCCGTCCGGGGGAAGGCGGCCTACTCAACTGAAGGGGTGCTACCGGGAGCGAGTGCTCCAGCACTCCAGGGCCTGTCGGTTTGGTCTGTAGCGCTACCCCTGGTGGGTGATCAACCCGCGTTTCTCGTCACCCACCGGGGGGTGAAGCCACATTCGGAATCGCCATCAGCGACCGAATCGACAGACCTTTCAGCGGCGGAGGGACGCTGTGCCCAGGCCGTGAGGAGGCAGGCCAGCCTCGCAACAGGTGTCGAAACTGACCTACGCTTCCTGTCACTCCCGTGTAACGACTGAGGTTGTTCCGCCGCAGGCGGTCGAGTAAACTACCGAGTCATGACAGGGGCTGCCGTAGCCGAGGACTGACCTGACGTAGCAGGGGGGAGAGTGTCCAGGTATCGTGTTCGGCATTCGGGGAGCGGATTCGCCCAGGACAAGCGATAAAACCAGACGATCGAGAGAAACGGAAAGGTGAAGGTATGCTGAGCAAGCAAGCAAGATGGACTCTAGTGGCTGCGGCGATTGTGGGAGTGCTCGTATTCGCGAGCCCGGCGGTGCGTGCGGAAGACCCGCCTCCGAGCAACCAGGAGCTGAAGCAAGGACAGGAATCTCTGAAGACGGAGTTGGGTGAGGTCAAGTCTGAGCTCCAGGCGGTGCGGAAGGACCTCAAGCGCGTGCTCGCTGAGTTGACGGCGATCAAGAGAGGCCAGGCGGCCAAGCCGAAGAAGCCAAACAAGCGCAAAGCGGACACGAGGGTGTACGACGTCAAAACCGGAAACTCGCCAACCCTGGGCCCGGACAATGCCAAGGTGACCATTGTGGAGTTCGCCGACTTCCAGTGTCCCTACTGCATCCGTGAGTTTCCCAAGATCCAGCAAATGCTCAAGGAATACCCCAACGACGTGCGCTTCGTCTTCAAGAACTTCCCGCTCAGCTTCCACAAGCAGGCCAAGCCGGTCCACGCGGCGGGGGTTCTGGCGGCCAAGAAGGACACCCAGACCTTCTGGAAAATGCACGACCTGATCTTGGCCAACCCCAAGAAGCTCGCGGTCGCCGAGCTGCGGAAGCACGCCGAGTCTCTGGGGATGGACCTGGAGAAGTTCGACATGGTGATGGCCGACTCCGCTCAGATCGACGCCCTTCTGGCTGCGGACATGGCCGAGGCGAAGAGGTGCGGGGTACGTGGAACACCGACCGTGCTGGTCAACGGACTCAAGTTGGCGAATCGCAAGATCGACGGCTACAAGGGGCGCATCGACGAGAT
>JAAEQG010001646.1 GCA_024231775.1 bacterium | reverse complement strand
TGGCGATTTCGTTGGGGGCGCGCACCCGGACCAGCAGCGCCCGGTCGGTGAATTTGGGCGAGCGCACTGTCAGCACTTGCACGTTGCCCAGGATCGCTCCCTCGGTGTCGAGCACGGTCACGCTGTCTCCCTCGCGGATGGTTTCGGGCGGGAATTCGTAGGCGATTGTCACCGTGGGGTTGTCGCTGTCCTTGCGATAGTCCACCAGGGTGATCGCCAGCCCGGGGCAGATGGCGACGCATTGCGCGCAGCCGGTGCAACCTTCCCCGATGTATTCGGGCAGGCTGCGGATGTCTTCGGCCTGGCCCAGGTCTGCGCCTTCCATCACGATGCACTCTTGTGGGCAGACAGAGGTGCAGGGGTTGCAGGGGATTTCTTGGGCGCAGTGCAGCACGGGGATGACGCCTTTTTCCATTTCTGGGATGTCTTCGGTGACGACTGCGCCGGGGCGGGACTTGAGGATTTTGGCGATGCGATGCCACTCTGGCGGCACCTCGCCCACGTCGCGGCCCAGGCTGCGGGCGATTTCCATCCCCCGGATGCGGCCGGTGAACATTGCCGCCGATGCTTCGGCGATTTCCTCGGCGTCACCCGCCGCGTGGACGGGCAGGCCGAACTCGCGGGCTTTGTGCAGGAACTCGTCCACCGGGTCCAGCCCGACGGCGACCAGCACGGTGTCGCAGGCAAAGGTCTGTTCGGTGCCGGGGATGTGACGCC
>JAAEQG010001645.1 GCA_024231775.1 bacterium | reverse complement strand
CGCGGCCGCGGCGTCGGGAACGCCATAGCCGAGATACTGATCCCAGACACCGGATCCGGACGCGGTTTCGGTGAGCACCTGGAGCAACTGCCACCGGGTGAGAAGTGGATTGGCCGTGCGAAGGAGCCCTAGGACTCCCGCCACGTAAGGGCTCGACATCGACGTACCGGTACAGGATCCGTATCCATCACCATCGTTCCCACTGTCCGCGTCGGTGGGGTACTGGTCTCCGCACCATCGGTCTGAGTCCGGGTCCGGGGGGTTCGGACCTCCGTAACCAAAACGCGTGAAGACCGTCGCGAGCACGAACTGGCCTGGCGGCACGAGGTCGAGGGTACGCAGGTCGGGGTCTGGCATCGCGTCAAGGTCCAGGGTGTAATTCGACCCGCACTCTATCAGCGATGGAGTGTCTCCGGGGCAGTCCTCGGGCCGGTTCCGGCGATCCCAATGTGTCCCGTCGGTCGCGAGAGCGCCGAGCCCCGCGACATCGGGATGGTTGCCTGGAAGCTCGACCTCCGTCAAGTCGTTGCCCGAGGCCGCGGTAAACGCGCTCTCGCGGTTCCTGTAGTTGTCCAGAGCCTCACCGAGGGCTCTGTTACCGAATTGATCGCGCGAACCGGGGCACTGATCGGCTTCCCCGAAGCTCATCCACCCCACCT
>JAAEQG010001644.1 GCA_024231775.1 bacterium | reverse complement strand
TGCTGTGGAAGCAACCGCGCCACTCGCCGCCCCACATCGCCGCCTGTTGCCATTACTATCAAGATCGCAACGAAGCGTCATACCGAAGCCGACGAAAACGCGGAAGACGCTTGAAGAGAAAGTAGCGCTGCCATATTAACGACGCGCAGCTCGGGGGGATCAACGACGCGCTCCTCCATGACGTCGATCAGCGCCTCCAGGTACCCAACTGAGAACTCGGCACGTGCCAGCAACGCTACGATGCGGGCGATGGCATCCGCACGCGGGTCAACCTTGGGCCGCATGGGGCACCCCCGTTGCTTGGCTGGCGTCAACTGCGTCCGCCGCCGGGCGAGCGAACGTCCCGGCCCATTCCTCAGCCTCGGTGATCGATCTCTGCAGAGTCGCTATGTACCTGCGGGTCTCCCCGATGTTAAGACGGCCTATGGCCATCATTCCTTCCAGGACGATCGGCCGATCCTCGCGGTAATCCACTCGGATTTCCAACGGGTCTCCGTCGTCAGCATGGGCCACGAAACACGTAGACACGGGCTCCCGTTTGACTGTTGGTTCGGCTTGGCGTGGTGTGGCCATGGTGCCGTGCTCGGCAACGTCGGCTACGGCGGACAAACCTCGTGCGAGCTTTCGGGCGGTGGGTATCGTAAGCTCACCCCACGCCTCCGGCGGACGCAGGAACACCCCGTCAGGTTCCGGGGTGATTGTGAACTCACCGTGCGGTTCGCCGTCCTCTTCGTAGGGGACTATTACGGCGTTCAAGTTTTCCTCGGGCTCCGGCGCATCCGCTACCATCGTCGCCTGCTGATCCTCTGACATTGCTACCTCCAAGCACGAGCGCAGCCCGACACCCATCTGAACTACCGCCACATGGTAGCGGCTGGGTCCTCGCGGATTGCCACAGGTGGATGCCGGGACGCTCGGTTGGGTCTAGACCCAGTGAAGGCATTTTGATAGGACTCCATGTGTTCTAGTTACCCCCATCATCGCCCGCGGTGCCCCGGTGTCAACGCCCTCGGCATGATAATCCTGCCCTCGTTTTCTAATGGCGGACGTCGACCGGACGGGCTACCCTCGAGCATCATGTCAACGAAAACCGCAATGATCGTCTGTTCCGACTGCCGCGAAGCCATTTCTCGCCGTGCCAAGTCGTGCCCGAAGTGTGGGGCACCCCAGGAAGCCGCCCGGCATTCGACGCTGCATCGGGTCGGCCGCGTGTTCTTCGGCACGGGGTTGGCGCTCTTCGGGCTGGCCACGTTCTTCGGGCCGGACACGATGCGCGGGTCCACTGCTATCGGGCTCGCCGTGTGTGCGTTGATCCTCGTCGTCCTTGAACTGTAGGCCCGCGAGACGTCCCGAGACGTCCAGCGGATAGGCGCCACGGCGTTTTGACGTCCCCGACACCCGGATACACCCCCGAAACGCGCACGGGCCTTGTGGGCAGCCGCGCGATGGCCTGCCAGCGGGACGACTGGTTGTGGTTGATGCCCAAGTCAGCTAAACCTCTCCCATCATGGGAGGGGTTTCCGCTGGGCCTGCCGCCCTTGTGCTTCTCCATCCCCGCGAGCAGCTCGCCCGCGCGGCGCTCGGCAATGTCCGCCTTTTCGTCGGGCGTCAGCTTCTGCCGCTGGTCGGGCTTAGACCTATTATCCCCTGGTATATTAGGTCTAAGCCACACGGAGACGGTCTTCTGCGTCACCCCCAGCGTTGCGCCGATGGCCTTTTGCGTTGCCCCGTCTTCGGCCAACGCCAGCGTCTTCATTTGCCGGGTGACTTCCGCCCGGCCCTGGGCCATCCGGTGCCGGGCAGTGCGCTCGGGGACGCCGACCTTCTGGGCACATTCGGCAACCGTTGCCGAAAGCTCGCCCTGGTTGCTGCCCTGCCCCAACTTCGCCCCCTGATCTTCCAGCAGCGTTCCGAACGCCAGCCCCCATTCATGCAGGGGAAGGTTTCGCCGGGCCCTGTGAAACGACCAGGGTAGACTTGTCCGCCGGCGGACAATTCGTCCTGCTGGCGGACGGGTAGGGCTGCGACCTCGACGTGGAACGACCAGGGCAGATTGTTCCGGCGCCGGAACTTTTCAAAACGGGCAGCAACGTATTTCTGGCTTTTCAGCGTGCCCTCTTCGTACCCCGTCGCCTCGACCGCTTCGGTGTACGTGTCGCCGCGGGCCTTCTCGTAGGTGGGGCGAGACATGCCCGCCGCCTTGGCG
>JAAEQG010001643.1 GCA_024231775.1 bacterium | reverse complement strand
CCGTTTCCAAGCTGGACGGAAGTCTTCGAGATCATCCACTACCTGGGCTATCGCAAGACAGCCGACCGCGCCCATCATGTCAACGCACCCGGCGACGCCGGGTCTGAATGACCGCCCCCGGTCAGCCGGCGCCGTTTGCGAGCCCAGGCGGAACGCACCGACCGTAGTGCCGAAACTCCTCCGGCGAGGATCCCAGAGAGTTCCACATACCGGTGTGCTGGGCGGACCGCCCCTCCCCCAACCCCTCCCCAGGAGGGAGGGGGGCGGGATAGGCTCTGGCGTTGAGTCCGTGCGGCGTTCCCCCGGGTTCAGCAACACTGGATGGGTTTGGCGAGGCGGCGGAACTCGGCGGCGGGAACGGTTACGGTCTCCCATTTCGGCGAGCGGCGGCGGGCGTGGGTCTGGTAGTCCGCGAGCGGAACGCACATGAACGCGTAGGTCTCATTCCGGAACGCATGGACGTGAGCCAACAGGCGGGCGTCCGGGGCCCCGGTCAGCCAGTATGCGAAGACGAACACCCCCCGAAAGCCATCTCCGAAGGCCTGCTCCCAGTGACTCAAGCCGCTCAGATCCTCATCGGTGACCCAGTTCTCCCAGGTGCGGGAGTTGGCTTGGGTGTCGTAGGGGAACTTGCGACCCTTCACGTCCACCAGCCAAGTAACGTCACCCGGTCGGTAGACCAGGAAGTCGAACGACTTCACCCGCGTCCCGGAGAAGATCACCCTCTTCTGCTCATCCACCGGGACGTAGGGAATGCCCTGGGAACGGAGGTAATCCTCGAAGGCTGCTTCGTAATGGATGTGGCGGCGGGTCATGCCTCCTCGATCGATTGGAAGGGGTCATCCAATACGGCGTCGAGGGGCAGGGTTTGCTGGGTGCGGCTGCGCATGTCCTTCAGGGCTACCGTGTTGGCGGATAAGGTCTGTTCCTCGACGATGATCACCCGGCGGGTGTTCTTGTCGTTGGCTTGCTTAAGTTGCTTGCCCATCGCCTGGCGGCGATAGGAGTAGGCTGCGGTGATGTTGCGGCGGCGCAATTCGGCGGTGATGGTGAGCACGCGTTTGAACAGCTCGGGCTTGCTCGGGTCGGCGTCAATGACGAAGACGTTGCGTCCTCGCGGGCGCAACTCCAAGAGGCTGAGTTCCTTGAGTAGATCTTCAATGACCACGTCGCCCAGGCCGAAACCCACTCCGGACATCGGCGGACCGCCCACTACTTGCAGTAAGTCGTCGTAGCGCCCGCCGCCGAGGATCGCTCGGGGGACGCCCTGGCGGGCGAACGCCTCGAACACCGGACCGGTGTAGTACGCCAACCCGCGGACCACGCTCATGTCGTACTCGCAGTAGGACCCCACGCCCAGGTCTTCCAGCATATCGAACAATAGCCGCAGGGCCTT
>JAAEQG010001642.1 GCA_024231775.1 bacterium | reverse complement strand
TCCGATGCCCGTGCTGGCGCCGAGGATTCCGGTCCGCTTGCCATACTGCTTGGCCAGGTGAATGATCCCGCACGATTCGACACAGAAGACGCCATCGTGTCCGACCAGCACGTACTCAGCCCGCTCGAAGAACGCCTGCAGGGCGCGGCACCGCACGTCGCCTGTCGGCGTGAGATTCCTCAGCTTCCCGTAGAAGCCAAACCGCAACTGCGCCGCAATGGCCATCTGACGGAGGATTCGACGGTGGCCCGACAGGCTGGCGTTGCCCTCGAACCGGAACAACCACGTTCGCGGGAAGATCGTGATGTTGTCTTCGTGGGTCACCTCCGCGACGTTACCGAAGAGCCCCAGCGCCACGGGGCGACCATCCGACAGCATATCTTCGATCCCACGAACAATCGCCTCTTCGCCCTTGTTGGCGATCGGTACGTAGTCGGCCACTAGAATGTGTAGCGTTTCGGTCATCACCATCCCGCACGCCTAGATTGGCGGCGCATCGTTGTTTTCCATTCCATGCGTGAGCCGTCCTCTGCCCAGGACTCGGAGAAGCCGCAGACGCTCGACCGGCATCAGACTCAGGGCCCATCCGCATAGTGCGGTGAGCGCCCCGCCGGCTGTGACTACAGCCAACAATCCCAACCACGAGGTCGGAGGGGCAAGGAGCTTCCAAACCACCATTAGCAGCACACTGGGCACACTCCCGGCCAGAGCGGGTCGCCATACGCGCTGGAAACTCTCGCGCCACGCAATCTTCATGATCCTGTTGAAATAGACCGGAAGGACGAGACCCGAGACGATCGCCATGGGCAGTGCGTTGCACCAGGCGATACCCCGAAGTCCCCAGCCGAGGAACTTCACCGCGAAGACGGCGCTGGCGACGCAGAGGAGAGCGGTTACGGCTGTGAGCACACCGAAGACTCTGTGCTCACCCTGGCCAACAAGCACCAGGAAGTTGCTGTGTTGCACCAGACGAATGCAATGGCCCACCGTCAGAACGGCCAGGACGACCGCCAGGGAATCAACCACCGTGGGGTCCTGGAAATTCTGACCGACCCAGACCGTCAGGAACTCCCGGCCGAAAACGACCAGGAAGCAACCAGCCGGAATGATCAACAGCAGACTGTACTTCTGCGTCAGAAAC
>JAAEQG010001641.1 GCA_024231775.1 bacterium | reverse complement strand
GCAGAGCCCCCGGAGGGGGTGAAGGAAGGTCTCGGCGTTCCCCGAAGCGATGAGGCGTCCGCGGACGACACTCTCGTCACGCCGGATACACGCCACAGAATGACTGAACCCGCTCTAGCCGCGTACCAACCGCCCGACCAGTTGCGGCACGACGCCGATCCCCGCCTTGGCCCGCTGGAACGCATCCGCCGCCTCGGTCAACCGCACGAACTCATCCTCCGCCAGCTCGATGTCACCGGCTGCCGCGTTCTGTTCGAGCTGGGCCACACTCCTGGCACCGGGGATCGCGATCACGTTGGGATGATGCACCAGCCACGCCAGCGCGATCTGGGCGCTGGTGGCGTCGTGCTTCGCGGAGATCTCCTTCAGCGCGGTCAGCACCGGCTTGGCAGCCTCCATGTTCGACTTGGTGAAGAACAGGTTGATCTTGCGCACCCCGCCCGGAGCGTTGCCTGCCGCGTACTTTCCGCTCAGCATCCCCTGAGCCAACGGGCTGTAGGCGATCACGACTCGGCCGTTCTGCTGGGCCCACGGTAAGAGGCACTCCGCCTTCCGCCGCAGCATGTTGTACTGGACCTGGTTGGTCATCACCGGACCGCCCAGCGCCCGCTCCGCCCGCTTCCACATGCCCAGCGTGAAGTTGCTCACCCCCAGGTACTTCGCCTGCCCGGCGGCATGCACCGCCCGCATACCCTTCATCTGCACCCCGAGCGGAACCACCGGATTAGGCCAGTGAATCTGATACAGCTCCATATGATCGGTGCCCATTCGCTTCAGGCTGGCGGTCGCCGCTTTGACGATGCGCCCGGGGAGTGGCATTAACGGAAGCAGCTTACTGGCCAGGAACGCCTGTTCGCGCCGCTCCACCAGCGCCTCGCCGATGATCGACTCCGACTCGCCTTTGGAGTAGGCCTCCGCCGTATCGATCACGTTGATCCCCAGCTCCAGAGCTCGATGGACAATGCGGATGGCATCGTCGCGCTGGGCGGGATCCCAATCCCATTCCTTGGCCCCGAACTGCCAAGTCCCCAGCCCGATGACCGAAGCCTTATCCTCACCGATCTGCACATGCCGCATAACCGCATCTCCACCTGATCGTTCTGACGCAGGAGACCGCCGCCCGTACCACCTCACCGCCGACCCACGCAGTCGCGCCCTATCCCGTCACCGGCGCACGTGTTCGGCGGCAGCCCGGACCCGCCCTCGCCATTTCCCCTACGGTTTCGGTCGTTCCGGTTGGTTACGGAACCCCGTGATCAGCGGCATGTCCTCCGGCTTCTCGTCGGGGTGTACCGCGAAGACCTCGACGCGCACGATGTCGTCGAACGGAACGCTGACGACGAAGGCTCCGACCTTGTAATGGTCGTCCACCGGCTCACACTCGAAGGTAAGATGAGACTT
>JAAEQG010001640.1 GCA_024231775.1 bacterium | reverse complement strand
GAGCGTATGAAACGCGCTCTGATACTCAACGCCATTAATCCACAAATCGGCGGCGTGCTCATCCGGGGCGAACGCGGTACGGCAAAATCTACCGCTGCCCGCGCGTTGGCCGCGCTGTTGCCAAAGATCCAGGTGGTCGCCGATTGTCCCTTTGGTTGCGATCCCGACCAACCGGCAACGTGGTGCACCAATTGTCTCGAACGGAACGAGGCAGGGGAGGAACTGCCCCGCGTCCACCGGCGCATCGATTTCGTGGACCTGCCCGTCAGTGCGACCGAGGACCGCGTCGTCGGCACGCTGGACATCGAACGCGCCATCCAAAAGGGAGAGCGGCACTTTGACCCTGGAGTGCTCGCCGCCGCCAACCGGGGCGTGCTCTACGTGGACGAGGTCAACTTGCTGGACGATCACGTCGTGGACCTGCTGCTCGACGCGGCGGCGATGGGAGTCAACGTCGTGGAGCGGGAGGGCATCTCCTTTAGCCACCCATCCCGCTTTATTCTCGTCGGCACGATGAACCCGGAGGAGGGAGACCTGCGTCCCCAGCTTCTCGACCGCTTTGCCCTCTGCGTGGACATCCAGGGTATCCGCGATTCCGCCGCCCGAATGGCGATCATGGAATGTGTCCTGGCCTACGAGGCCGACCCCGAGCGCTTTAGTATGGAGTGGTACCCCAGGGAGCAGGCGCTCTCGGAGGAAATCACCCGCGCCCGCCTCGTTTTGCCCGAGGTCACAT
>JAAEQG010001639.1 GCA_024231775.1 bacterium | reverse complement strand
CACAGCTCTCCAGATCGCGAGCATCCGCGTGTCTCTCCCGGAGAACTACAGGTCAGGGGAACGCGGTACGGCCGGTCCGTTCCATTGGCGTCCGATAATCCGCTATCGCACAGCGTGAACGGTCAGGCTGGGGAGCACGCCGCGGTTCGCGGGCGCGCGTGGACCACGGCGAGGAATCACCGGTTGGCGTTGCGGATGCGCGCATTGTACAGAACGTAATGGGTGACCGAACAACAAGGGTGTGGTGCAGCCTTCAGGCGAGCACAGATGCACCGTGCGCAGGTTCGGCGGAGGATTGCCCAAAGCCGCGCCGGTTAGCGCAAAACCTGCTTCACGCTTCGTCTGGAGAACCGCCGATAGAAGTTCGCACGAGAGGTAGTGGAGAGCCACGATCGCTCTCCACCGCGTCCTCCCCGGACGCGAGACCACACACAGGAACTCGGGTGGAACCCGAGTGCAGTCGAACCAAGACCCGTTTGAGCGGACCCTCGACGGACCGGGCAGGAGGCCTGGCACCTCCAGTCACCCGGTCCGCGCCACGAGGAGTCCGTCTATGCCAGCCAGCGCGTCACTGCTCGATCGCTATGTCGAACCGCTCCTGGAGGGAAACCGCCAGACGTGTCGCGGGATCATCGCCGAACGAATCGAGCAGGAGGAACCTGCGGACATGCTTCTCCGGGATCTCGTGTGGCCCTCGATGAAACGGGTCGCACAGCTCTACCGGACAGATCGTATCAACGCCGCTACCGAACACATGGCGGTGCGCATTAATCGATGTATCTCCGCCCAGCTTCAGACCGCGCTCGAGTACCTCCCGCCCAACGGCAAATGCGTGCTCATTGCTTCCGCCGAGGGCGAGGCGGAGGAGATCAACGGCCAGATCGTGGCGGACTTGTTCGAAACCGGAGGCTGGACGACCTACTTCCTCGGGGGAGGCGTGCCCAACGACGAGATTCTCTCCCTGGTCGGGCGGATTCGCCCGGACATTCTGCTGATCAGCGGGACCAAGCCGCAGGGCGCTCCCGGAATCCGGGCTCTGATCGACCTCATTCGCGATGTCGGGACGAACCCCACCATGAACATCATCGTCTCCGGCGGGGTGTTCAACCGCGCCGACGCTCTGTGGAAGGAGGTGAACGCCGATATACTGGCCAAGTCTCCGGAAGAGGCCCTGCGTCGAGCAGAGACAGCCCAACCGCGCGAGCCTGAGGTCCGAGTACCCGGAGCACCCAAGAGGCGTCGCCGCCGTAAGACCCCCGTACTGCTTGCCTCCACCGAAGAGAAATAGGCTGCGCGGGCCCTCTGGTGCCCCACCGATAAGCCGCCCCTACAACCGTCGGAGCCATACGACCGCACCCTCTGCTCCCTCACTCCTCGGAGCGAGGGGGTCGGCGTGCGCGAAGCGGTAGGAGTAACCTGCGGGCCGTCGACGAGCGCAACAAAAACTGTCGGTTGTTGTTTGACTTTATGAGACTGAGGGGCTATACTTAGTTCGATGGGATAATGTAGATCTGGCGTTTTAGGATACGCAGGGGCGCGTATAGATTTATTCGCAATCCGTATTGATCATTCTTTAATCATCCTTCCTATCGTTCGCCCTGCACGCCAATACGTATCGATGACAAGAGTTGCATGGGATGTGCGCCGGTAGAGCGCTCGCCTGTGCCACGCTGGTTGCTGTAGCTGCCCCTGGGGCGGTTGTGGTAATGCTGTCTGCTGCGTCAAGAACGGCAGGGTGGCGGCCTATGCCTTAAGTTTTAGTTTCTAAGATTGTTGTTGAAGGAGACCAGTGTTGCGGAGCCACTACCCATTGGCCGCACCCTGCCGTTATTGAGATTCGTTTCGCGGAGCGCGGAGGTGCCGAACCCGCAGACAGACTAGTCTGGCACCTATCGTGAGGAACATCAAACTCCTCCTCCTCCCTTGCTCAGTTGGTGAGTTCGCAGGCGGACCCGGCCGGAAACCCTCCCCCCGGCTTGGTCCGCCTCGCGTTGCGCCCTACAATTCCACCCACGGATTGGTCAGCCGAATCGCGAAGCACAGGATCTCCGCCCGTGCCGAGACAACTGCCTCCTTCACTCAGAGCTCTCGGACGCGTTAGCCTCCCTGACGTGGTCGACGTTCCTACGGGTCGATTTCACTTCGTCCGCATGTTCAAGCACGACTTCTTCGCGGCGACAGCCATGTACGAGGGAGATTCGGGTCGGGCAGTGCTCAAGGTGGGCCGCAAGGCAGACTTTCTCGGACTACCTCTAGGGTGGGTGGGCCGGATGCTCACCCGGCGTGAGACCGCCGCCTATCAGCGCCTTCAGCACCTGGATAGCGTCCCCAGGTACCTGGGGACGTGGGGGGGGCACGGGTTTCTCCACGAATACGTGGAGGGTCAGCCGCTGAGCAAGCATCTAGTCGTTCCGGACGACTTCTTCGCCCGGCTCAGAGCCGCGGTCGCCCAGCTTCATGCGCAGGACATGGCGTACGTAGACCTGGAGAAACCGCAGAACGTCATCCTTGGTGACGACGGCCGTCCATACCTGATCGATTTTCAGATTTCGTGGAGCCTGCCGCGACGGTTCGGCGGGAAGCTGTGGCCGTTCCGCTCGATTCTACGCAGCCTCCAAGAGGCAGATCGATACCACCTGACCAAGCTGCAGCGACGGATCAGGCCTGACCAGCTATCCTCGTCGGAGCTGGCGGAGAGTTATCGTCGACCATGGTACATCCGTGCCCACCACTGGCTGACTTGGCCGGCCACGGCGTTGCGTCGCCGGACTCTGGAACGCCTTGACCCCAACCGAGCGGACGGCGAGCGCGGCGCCTTGCCATGAGCGAACTCTTCGCCGCAGCCCCTCTTGTCCGAAAGTCCTGCTGCCCGATCAACGGACCGCTGAGACTCCCATATCACCTGCTGCTGTTTCCAGGAAAGTAGTGTTGGTTTCGCCGAAACGACAACAGCCACGGGGCGCTGGCTGAACTCAGCCTTGATCGCAGTGCCCGTGGGGGGTAGGTTACGTTCATCGAACTATGAACGATTCCCTTGGGTTTGGGAGGCGAGTGCCGGGTATGAACCACGACACCGCCGGGGTACGAAGAGCGGCGAGAACCGAGGAACCGGGGCTAGCAAGGAGAGCGACGTGATACGGCAGCAAGTTGCGATGGGCTATGTTCTGGCCGGGATGGTGGCGGTTTGTGGATGTGTTGTGACGGGGTGCGACACTCTGGGCGGAGGGGGCGGCATTACTGAGCTTCCCGCCGACGTCGTCGTATGGGGCGACGCGGACACGGAGAACGACGCCACCTACGCAAGCATCCGCGACGCGAACGACCTGGAGGACCGCTTCGTCCTGATCGGTTCCGAAGGTGAGGTTCAGTTCAACATCGGCAAGGTCTGCGAAGCCTGCACCGTTGAGGGCTCGGTGATTCTGGTGGACGGCGAAGAACGAATACTCATCCGCTTCGGCACCGGTCCGGACACGGAGGGCGAGCGTCGCCCGTTCCTGGTCTCGACCGATGGCTTCTATATCGAGCTGGTGACCGAGGGAGAGGTTGTCCTGTTCCAGGAAGAGGACGTGCGCTTCGAGGAACCGGACGACGCCACCGACGATCTTGCCCGGCGCGTGGGCACCATTCCCAACCCCGCACT
>JAAEQG010001638.1 GCA_024231775.1 bacterium | reverse complement strand
ACTTGTTCACTGTACTGGCCGAATATTGTCAACGTCTAATCTCCTCAGCATACTAACGCTCCCCAGTTTATGGCGCGAGCATGGACATTGAGCGCAGCCGCTCGATGATGGGGGGCAATTGCTCCAACACATAGTCCACGTCCGCGCCGGTGTTCCCCCGCCCCAGGCTGAAGCGGATCGAACCTTGCGCCAGGCCGGTTTCTACTCCCATTGCCAGCAGCACGTGGGATGGTTCCAGCGAGGCCGAAGTACACGCCGAACCGCTAGAGACCGCCACCCCGGCAATGTCCAGCCCCATGATGATGCCCTCTCCCTCGATGTACTCGAAACCCACGTCCAGGGTGCCCGGCAGCCGCTCGGTGGGGTGGCCGTTCAGGTGGACGTGGTCGATGTGTTCCGTTATTCCCGCGTAGAGCTGTTCCCGCAGCGCCGTCAGCCGCTCGGCTTCTGGCCCCATCTCTTCCAGGCGGAGCTCTATCGCTTTGCCCAGCCCAACGATGCTGGCTACGTTCTCCGTCGCCGCCCGGCGTCCCCTCTCCTGGTGCCCGCCGTGCAACAGCGGGTCAACCTTGACGCCCTTGCGCACGTACAGCGCCCCGATTCCCTTGGGGCCGTAGAACTTGTGCGCCGAAAGCGAGAGTAGATCAATGCCGAGTTCGTTCACGTCGACCGGCAGCTTGCCCACGGCCTGGACGGCGTCGGTGTGAAAGTAAAGCTCGTGCTCCCGGCAGATCTGCCCGATTTCGGCGATGGGTTGAATCGTGCCTACCTCGTTGTGGGCGAACATCACACTCACCAGCACCGTCTTATCGGTGATTGCCTGCGCCACATCGGCGGCGCTCACCATTCCGT
>JAAEQG010001637.1 GCA_024231775.1 bacterium | reverse complement strand
TGGCGCACCGAGTCACACAGGGATATGAATTCGACGACGGAGTCTCGGAGTATTTCCAGACGTTTGCGCCTCGGCTTTCTGGTGCGGGCGCTCTTTTCTCTGGTGCTGCTGACGCTGGACGGTGGACTCGCGCAGGGGAGCCCATCGGGTGGACAAAGCGATCCGCTTCTCGCTCATCCCATTGTGCTGACCCAACTTCCCATGGACCGGAACGCCGACCAACAGGACGCATGGGCTGAGGGTACGTTGCGGGCGAATTACGGGACCGGCGCACGGCTTGTTCTTCTCGCCTTGGACGGATCGACGACGGTTCTCAGTGAGGGGTTGCACAGCGCCAGTGATCCGGTGGTCTCCTTCGACGGGACGCGCCTACTCATTGCGGGGAAGAAAACCCCTGCAGATGCCTGGAATATCTACGAGATGGCTGTCGATGGTTCCGGTGTGCGCCAGATAACGCGGGAGATGGGCGATTGCCGTAGCCCGGACTACCAGTCGTCGCTGTACACACTCAAGCCGGTGGGGGTGCCTTCCGTGCCTGAGTACCACATCACATTCGTCGCGAGCGATGGTGCGATCAACGAGTACGGCGGTTCCCGCGCCACCAGCCTGTATTCCTGCAAGCTTGATGGCACCGCGGTGCGCCGGTTGACGTTCAATCTATCCAGCGACTTGGACCCCTGCATGCTGCCGGACGGTCGTCTGATCCTCGCGAGTTGGCAACGAGCGCGGCTCGATCATGGACGAGCCGGCCGTATCGGACTGTTTGGTGTCAATATCGATGGTTCCGATTACGCCGGATTCACGACGGGGCAAGGCAAGCGAATTCAGCAGATGCCCTGTGTCACCACGCGGGGGCGGGTCGTGTTCGTCGAGGCCGACACCGTCGGCTGGGACGGCGCCGGCAGCCTGGGCTCGGTGACTCTGCGACGACCTCTACACTCCTATCGTTCTGTAACGGACAGCGATCAGGGGCTGTTTCACTCCCCGTCGCCTCTGCCCGACGGCGGAATCCTCGTCTCGCAACGATCGAGAAACGGTGGCGACACGCACGGCATCTACGTTCTGGACCCCGATCGAGGACAGATGGAGCTTGTGTTCGACGATCCTCAGTGGCATGACATTCAGGCCAAGGCGATTTGTGTTCGTCCCGAGCCTGACGGGCGGGCGACCGCGGTCCCGGAACATCACGAAGCGTCGGCGCGGACGGGGAAGCTGTACTGTCTGAACGCTTATACGTCCGATCTGGGACCGTCCTGGCTGCCCGCCGGTTCGATCAAGCGCCTGCGCGTGCTGGAAGGCA
>JAAEQG010001636.1 GCA_024231775.1 bacterium | reverse complement strand
TCAGTCATCATTCGCCTCCATCTCCCGATCCGCCGAATCAGCCAGGAGCGTGACGGTGGCAACGGGGTCGCCACCATAGTCCACGCGCATCGTTTCCTGATTCCAGGCCCGGACGACGACCTGTCCATCGTAGTGTTCGAGGTAGACCTCGGCGACCGAGTAGACCTCGTCGGGGGTGGCGGGGACACGAACAAGGACGCCGCTCCTGTTCACCCGGATCTCTACCGGCAACGCTGGTGCATCGCCGGGGCTGGTGGACGAACCATCCGCCAGGTCGAACCGGAATGTACTCTCCGGCACTTGCGGGTTGGACACCGGGCGCACGCGGAGACGATCTCGTTCATCTTTGTACCACTCGGCGCAATCAAAGTGGCCGTTGATAGGCACACAATCGTTGGGCAGAGCATACCGTCCCATCCGAACCCGGTATCCGGCCGTTTCCAGGCTATCCTGGACGATACGCCCGAGTTCGAACATTCCATCGTACCGGTCCCGGTCGTCGGGCGTTAGCGGGCTATCGTTGCCCCAGTGAACGGTGATACTCCAACTGAGCCACACCAGTTCGCCCTCGCGGTTGAATCCCTGCACATCCAGGGTGAGTCGCCTGGCCGGAACAGAGATCGCGTTGCTCTCCGAGCCGAACCGTTCAGGCACATACTTTTCCCCTGGGCACAACCGGACGGTCCGCCCCTTTTCCACCTCTGCGACAAAGCTGCTGAAAGAAACCGTGCTGAT
>JAAEQG010001635.1 GCA_024231775.1 bacterium | reverse complement strand
TCCGCCGGGTGCTCGCGCTGGATCTTGGCTATCCCGCTCTGGAGCAGGTGTTTCGCCGCGCTTGCTTCAACCTGCTCGCCGTGAACCAGGACGACCACGTCAAGAACTTCGCCTTTCTGATGGACGAGCAAGGCCAGTGGCGACTTTCTCCGGCCTACGACTTGACGTTCGTGCGCGGGCGCGGCATGACCCGCCGGCACCAGATGAGCTTCGCTGGGAAGCGTGACGATTTCACGGCCGCGGCTTTCCTCGCCGTGGGCGCCCAATTCGGCCTCGAGCTCGACGGGCGGGCGATCGTCCAGGAGGTGGGGGAAGCCTTGACCCACTGGGATGAGCTGGCCCGCGCCGCCGGTGTACCCGAAGACCGGATCCGCAGGATTGGCGGGGCCTTCCGGATCCACTGCGTGCCGGCGAGCCGTTGACCGGACCCACGACTCCTGCCGACTCCGGTGCCGGGCGTTTTTTGACGTTTTTTGGAGGGCGGCGCCCCGCGGCTCACCAGCGCTGCGCGGAGCCGGTTAGCCCGCTGCGAAAACCTTGTTTCCATCCTCCAGCGGACGGTGCCGCCAGCGACGGTGCATCCGGACCCACTGCTCGGGACAACGGCGGATCTGCTCTTCAATACGGGCGGTCATCACCGCGGTGGCGGCCAGGGGATCGGCGGGTAGCTCCAGCGTTCAACCGACCCCCCACGGCTTCGTCCGCATCCCCCCGAGGTTCCTGCTGCCGTGAACGATAGCGAGGATCAGGATTCGCTGAGACTCCACGCGATAGATGATCCGGTAGGACTGAAACAGCACCTCCCTGACATCAACGAATTGGGCAGCGTAATGGTCCGAGTCGTGCGCGATGTAATCCCGGATCGCCTCCAGATCCGAGACGGCGGGGTCGGACCAGACCAGCTTCATGCGGCGAGGAACCTCCGCTTGACTTCGTCGTGACTCTGAACCCGTTCTTCTTCGCCGGCTTCGATGCCCATCGCAATCTTCTGGCGGACGTAAATCAGGTACATCAGGTCGTCCCATGTGGCATGGTCCGGCAGTTTTTCGACCAACAAGCGGGCTTGCTCCTTGATGTTGTTCATCGCTTCCTCCTCCGTCATTCTACGCCATGGGATCGCGGCTTGCCAGCGCTGCGCGGAGCCGGTCAGCCCGCTGCGAAAACCTTGTTTCCATCCTCCGGCGGACGGTGCCGCCAGCGACGGTGCATCCAGACCCACTGCTCGGGACAACGGCGGATCTGCTCTTCAATACGGGCGGTCATCACCGCG
>JAAEQG010001634.1 GCA_024231775.1 bacterium | reverse complement strand
GCCACCTGGTACGCCGTCAGCGCCGACGTAACGATCACGATAGCTGCTACGAACAGTGTCCAGAAGAGCGAATATGGGGCAACGAGGAGCAAGAGCCCAAACGCAGCCGCTTCCAGCAACAGAAAGACGTACACGAGCCGCTTTTTCCAGATGTAGAACAACCAGAGCTCCTCCGTCGGTTCCAATCCCGTCTGATCCCATCGTGCCCTCAAGTGCCGCTCAGCCTCGACGACGATGGTCCAATTGACCCAGCGTCCCATCCATCTTGGCTGGCGGAAGAGGCTCCCTGCCAGGACCAACAGCACGCCGATCACGATCTTGATGGAGCCAAAGACGAGACTGGCTGCCGTCGCTACCACCGCCAGGGAGACCGGCATCCCAGGAAATGGCGTCCGCTCCTTCTGGAGCAGGCTCTGGATGTAGTATCCCCATCTCCATCTCATTAGCCGCAAGCGTCGCTCTTTCTGTCTGGACTTGTTCATTAGCTCTGCTTTCATCCGATAGACGATGGGCAACACCCGCCACTGTTCCTGCTCGCCGCCTTCGGCCCACCAATCCTCCACCGGGTGCGCAGCCATCCGCTCCAGGAGCCCGTCTTGCTCCAACTGCTCCAACTGCACTCGCGCTTGCTCCGGTTCCGCCTCCCACACCGCCGCTGCAAACGTCACGCCAAACGGCCAGCCCCGCTCCATCATCCGCAGCAGTCGCTCGGTTTGCTCCCGTTCCCGTGGTTCCATCCGTTCCCAATGTCCGTCTACCAAGCTCTCCAGGCAATGCCACAGGACGCTATCCTTCACGTTGCGCAGGTCCGCCAGCGCCGCGTCCCATCCCAATTCCCTGGCTGTCGCCGCCGCCAGTCGCAGCCCCTCTGGATGCCAGCCCAGCAGGTCGCCAGCTTCCTCCGCCCGCTCCCATTCCGGGTGCTCCAGCGTCCTCCCCATCACCCTCTCCACCAGTTCTCGCCCTTCGACCTTACCCATTCCCGTCAGCTCCATTTCGGCGATCCGTCCTTCGGGCAGCCACCGCTCCATCGCGCGCATCACGTCCAATCCCCTCTGCGTCGTCACCACCACGACCACCTGGGGCCCTTTGTGCGTCAGTAGGTCTCGCAGGGCGCTCCCCTCCACGACGTCGTCCACGACCACGAGCAACCGGCGCGCCGGGTCGTCCATCCAGGTCTCCCACTCGGCCTG
>JAAEQG010001633.1 GCA_024231775.1 bacterium | reverse complement strand
TCTCCGCGGATTCCCAGACCATCCTGAGGTAGCCAGACGGTATCGACTCCGACCAGACCAACCAAACGCTCGGTCGGACCGCTTCCAGATCTGAACCCATGGTCGGATCACGAACACGACCGACCACGTGGTCGGTAGAGTTGAGAGTACGGGTTCCGTCCGCCAGCAATCCCGCTGGCGAGAGCGAGCTGGGAAGGAGGGCCTCGCCATGAAGTACGGTCCCGTCATCATCTTCGGAGGCTGAGCATCTCCACCGGGCCAGGGTTCCACCTGGCCCGGCCCTTGTGGCAAGATCTCGTCATGCCGTTTCAGCGTCTGAGCATCCGCCAGATGGAGGAGATAGTCGGAAATCCGAGGGCTATCCTCGTCGATCCGAAGTACTGGCGTGACCCTCTATGTCGCCGCTGGTGCTACCACGTCGACGTCAAAGCCCTCTTCAATCCTTCCGAGGCCATCCCGCTGGCCATCATCGGTGTGCGTCTCGCACTTCGGATCGTTCGTCGGCAGGAGAAGCGCGGTATCCGATTCCGCTGCTCTCTGGCGATGGCGTACGGCGTCCTGGGATCGACCTACCGAGCAGCTGGCAAGCTCGACAAGGCAGCGCGGACGCTCGCGAAGGCGATGAAAAACGCGCGCCGCTGTCCCGACAACGACGTGCAGTCGGACGTCCTGCGTCGCGAAGCCATCCTGCGCGGGCAACTCGCGCGTCAGCCCGACGGGGCGGTCGATCCAGTTGGCCACCGGAGAGCGGTCCATCTGGTGAACGCCGCAGTGCGTACCGCCGCGGGATCGCTCGCTGAGGCCCGCGCACGGATCACCCGCGGGATGCTCATGCTGTACGCGGGAGATTCGTTGAGCGCCGTCCAAGACGCCAGGTGGGCCATCGATAGGATCGATCCGAAGGAGCGACCCTACGACCAGATCGCCGCTCTCTCGCTGCTCGTTAACGCGCTCGTCGAGGGTGATCAGACAGACCGCGACGAAGCCGCCCACCACCTGGAGAAACTCCGCGCCGCTCTCCCGCCCCGTTGCCCCGCCGTGCGCGGTCGGCTTCTCTGGGCTGAAGCGCTGCTGTGCTTCCACAATCGGCGCCGCAAGGGCCGTACCCGGAAGCTGCTCAATCAGGCCCGCAAGAAGTTCATCGGCCGGAAGATGCATACCGAAGCGGCCGCCGTGACGGCGGAGCTGGCCAGGCACGCGCCGGAAGGCGCTGTTTCGCGACTGTGCGCCGATCTCCTCCCGATCCGTGATCTGGGTCCGATCCGTGATCTGGTCGAGTGCCTTCGAAGAGCGCGCGTGGTCGATCGAGTCGACGTCGCTGAGCGGCTGCGTCGCATGGTCAAAGGCCCAGGGATCCTGCCGGCTGCCGCGTAGGTGAATTCACTTCCGCTTCGCCCAGCGCGCCGCCGCCGCCTTCCTGGCGATCTCCGAACGCCTCTCCGGGCTCAGCCGGGCCGCCCGCGCCATGCCACCTTTGAGCCCACCCTTCCGGCCGGCCGCTTTCCGGTCAGATCCCTGACCCGTCTTCCGGCGCTCGATCCACTCTCGCCAGCGCCGCCACCGCTCGTCCTCCGGCCAGGGCTCACCCAGCGCGGCCGGAATCTCGATCCCGGGGGCGATGACGCCGGTGTCGGCGAAGAATTCCTGAGCGAGATCCTCGAAGGTCTCAGACGGCTCGGCCGTCGACTGCTCGCCGATCGCGAAAGCGCGTGCCATCGGGTCGCGCGATAACTTCGGCCTGCTCATGGTGAGATGTTCCCGTGCTTGACCATAACGGGCAAAGCATAGCTCAGGTCAGTTTAACGGTCAAGCGCATGGCAGCACCCTCGGCCTTCCCAGCCCACCGCTGGCAGGATAGACTCGATCATCAGAAACGAGGCGCGGCTAGGCTGATCACCGAAGACCGGGACCCGCAGCCCGGCCGCCGCGCCGCCTTTCCCATATCTGCGGGTGTGCCTTTGCGGGAGGTGCCTTGGGAAGGCGGATCATCGACCAGCACACCGACAAACCGGTGGACTATGAGGCTCTTCTACAAGAAGCGAGGGCCCGGGCTATCAGCTCTGGCATACCCCTCTCCACTGCCTGTCGAGCGGTCGCCGAAGAGGCACACGACGATAAATACGACTTTATCGACCGACATCTGCGTCGACTGCGGCGCAGGTCACCTGAATCGGTCGCTTTGGAATCTAAAGCCCCTGAGCGAGACGATCCCATACCGGGCTACGGTGTCTGGGGTAGAGATCTGAAGAACTACATAGAATCTCTCGAGGCTGAGGTTGACCGCATATCTGAGAGGCAAGAGTACTCCGCCGCCCGGATGAGAAAAATTCGGGAACGAGCTCTGC
>JAAEQG010001632.1 GCA_024231775.1 bacterium | reverse complement strand
TGGCGCAGCGCATGCTCGCGGCGCGGAACGAGCGTCATGCCACCCTGGGCTACCTGTGGTACGCGGTGGCCCACTACTGCGTGCGCATGTGGCCGTGGCTAGTTGTGGGGCTGGCGGCGGCGGTGATGTTTCCGTACACCCGGGATGCGATAACCGGCGAGTACCCGGGAGCGGCGTCGGCGGAGAACGGGTACGTCAAGGTGATGCTCGCGGTCTTACCCACTGGACTGCTGGGCGTGGTGTTGGCCTCGTTCCTGGCAGCGTTCATGTCGACGATTTCTACACAGCTCAATCTGGGGGCGGCGTATCTGGTGAACGACCTATACCGTCCGTTCATCCGCAAAGCGGCTTCGGAGCGCCATTACGTCAGGGTGGGGCAGGCAGCGACGGTGCTGATGGCGTTGCTGGGTCTGACCGTGAGCCTGTTCTACAACACCATCTCCGATGCGTGGTTTCTGATCGGTACGTTGAACGCCGGAACCGGTCTGGTGTTCCTGTTGCGGTGGTTCTGGTGGCGGGTGAACGCCTGGACGGAGATCAGTTGTCTGGCGGCGTTGCTGGGGATGATCGTGGCGGTCAAGCTCTTCGACGAAACCCTCGGTGGTCTGCTGCCGCCTTATCCCATGAACCTGCTCGTCCTGGTGCCCTATTCCGTAGGGATCGCCCTGGTGGTGACTTTTCTGACCGCACCGGTCGAGCGGGGGAAGCTGATCGCCTTCGTTCGCAAGGTCCAACCTGGCGGGCCGGGGTGGCGCCGGGTCGAGGCGGAGATTCGCCGAACCGATCCCGCATTCCGGAGCGTTTCTCCGCTGTGTTGGGGAAACCTGGCCCGTTGGTCCGCCGGGACGGTGGCGATCTACTGTATTCTCTTCGGACTTGCCCGGTTGATTGTGGGGGACACGCTCTTTCCTGACGCTTGGCTTCCCGGCCGAGTCGTCGGTCTGGTGCTCCTGGCGATCGGCGTAGTGCTGGGCGGGCTGGTGGTTAGAAGTCTCAGCGAGCGGAGCTGGCGCAGTATCGATTGAAGCTGCTCGGGGCAATAGAACGCCCGCCGAGAGTCCTTCCTCGGCGGGCGTGTTTGCATCAGTGTAGCCGGACGATCTCCACGTCAGCGTGCGGTCACCGGGGCGTGCGGCTTGTACAGGGTGGCGCCGCAGGTACCACAACGCAGGTGTCCATCCTCGACGATCACCTGTATTCGCGCGCTGAGTCCCAGGGATTCCTCCAGCAGCAGCGGGGCGTTCTGGAACCCGATGGGGAAGTCGAACACGTCCGCGGTTCCGAACCCCTGGTCGACCAGTAGAGTGCTCGCCGCACCGGTGGTGTCCATGAGCTCGGTCACATCGGTGGTGTGCATCAGGCCGAGATCGTGGCCGACCTCG
>JAAEQG010001631.1 GCA_024231775.1 bacterium | reverse complement strand
TCGCTCTTGCCGCCAAAAACCGAGATTCCTCGACTCCTTTCGACTTTGCTCAAGGCAGGCTGCTGCGCTTCCTTCGACAAACTCAGGACAGGCTGCTCGGAATGACGTGTATCCTCCAATTATTGAGCGTCCAACTCTCCTTTTGGCAATCCCAACGGCAGCGGCGCGGGCTGCGTGCAGTGGCTCGCGATTTCGATGTGCCTGCCGGTCTCTGAGGATTCCACAAAGGCGTGCATCAGGTCGAGCACGTGGTAGGCCAGTTCGCCGTTTGTCCGGTGCGGTCGGTCGTGGGTGATGGCGTAGGCCATCTCTGCCACGCCGATGCCCCGGCCCACGTCGGGGCTGTGGGTGTGCGGAACCTCGCTCCACTCGGAAGCACCCGCCCGGCGGATCAACACGCGCCCACCAAAGATGTTCGGGTCGGGAACGTTGAGCGAACCCTCCGAACCGTAAATCTCGATGCGGGGCAGGTTGGAAGCCCAGACGTCAAAGCTGGTGATGAGCGTGCCGACCGGTCCGGAGACGAAATCGAGCGCGCCGCTCACGTGCGTGGGGACCTCGACGGGAATTTTGCGCCCGTAATGCTGCTCGCTGGTGGCGGTGCGCTCCGGGAACGAGATGCGGGCCGTGCCGCTCACCCGCCGGACCGGGCCGAGCAAGTTGACCAGCCCCGTCAAATAGTACGGGCCGACGTCAAAGAGCGGGCCTGCGCCG
>JAAEQG010001630.1 GCA_024231775.1 bacterium | reverse complement strand
GGATGGGCGGGGCGTTCGTTGGTATAGCCCTGCTCGGACCCTATGATGAACGAGCCGGATGGGATGTGGACCAGTTCCAGAGTTACGCCGTCGGTGAGCGGGACGCTCATGGATTCGCGCGGCGATATGGGGCCGGCGGTTCCCGGTTCAGTGATTGAAGCGCGTTGCATTGGTGAGGCCTCAGTGCCGGCGTGAACGGTCGCTGAAAGCACGGCGGCGGGATAGACCGCTTCGGGGTCCTCGTCGATGCCCGCATAGCGACGGTGCAATTCACGGCGACGCGCGGCTCCCGGCGCGACCAGGGCGGCTTTCGCGGGGATATGGCCAACGACCTCTTTCCACGTCCCATGGGCCGGGGCGTTCAGATCGATCCAGGTGATGAGTCGGTCCCATGCCTCGGCGTCCAGGCGTACGCCGTAATGGCCGTCGCGTAGAATCTGGATCAGCTTGCTCGTATCGGCGTGGAAGTCCCGGGGCGACAGCAGGTGGGCGTCACTCTCCAGCGTGGGGATGTGGACGAATCGGTGCAGCGCCACATACGATGGGGTGAAGTGCATCTGGAAAGCGGACGGCACGCGCTGGGCGGGTCGGGCAGTCAGATCGAATGTCCTCTGTCCGTTCTCCAGCGGTCGACCATGATGGCACCGAACGCAATACGCGTCCAGTACGGGCTGGATCTCACGGGCGAATGAGAACCCGCGC